>CAZQLG010000352.1:0-3408 GCA_964594105.1 uncultured Desulfococcus sp.
GCCTCAAGACCCAGCCCGATAAATGCCCGGGCCGTGGTTCTCACCTGGTTATAATATTCATTCCATGTCATTTCCGTCCATTCACCGTTAATCTTTGTTTTCAGTGCAACTCTGTTTCCATATTTATCGACAGTGCTTTTTATGACTTCCATTATCGTTGATTTCATGTACCCTCCGTGAATTAAAAAAAATCCTGGTAAATGGTTAAAACAATTCGGTCAAAACATGTCATCAGACCTGGCAATACGTTGATTGTCGAAAATGAAAAGTGGATGTTGAATAAAAGGACTTGGTTAATATCGTGTACTTGAAAATTTGACTACAATCGCCAATAATTGACACCGGATTTTTTTACTTCCGAACAGTCAAGAATAGCTTTCACATCGATAATGCAACCATTCGATTTTAGACGAATTAACAATTTATCAAGTGGCATATTTTTATATAGTTGATGACCCACAGCAATGACAACGGCATCCAGTTGGGTTATCTCTTCCATGGGGCTTAAATTGATATTAAAAAAAATTTTTGCTTCTTCAGGATCTGCCAGCGGGTCATGGACAATGGGATGGATGGCATAGGATTTCAATTCACCGATGATATCCATCACCCGTGAATTTCTTAAATCTGCACAGTCTTCTTTAAATGTCAGCCCAAGAATTCCGACCCGGGCATCCTGAATATTCAGACCGGAACGCGTCATCAGCTTAACCATCTGTGACACAATAAATTGACTCATATTGTCATTAATGCGCCTGCCGGCAAGTATCACTTCCGGATGATACCCTGCGGTTTCCGCCTTGTACGTTAAATAATATGGATCTACGCCGATACAGTGTCCGCCCACCAGGCCAGGACGAAACGGCAGGAAATTCCACTTGGTGCCAGCCGCTTCCAGCACATCAATGGTATCAATATTTAATTTATCAAATATTACGGCAAGCTCGTTCATCAACGCAATATTAAGATCCCGCTGGGTGTTTTCAATGACTTTTGCGGCTTCTGCGGTTTTAATACTCGGGGCACGATATACGCCTGCCGGAATAATCGAGCCATAAAGTTCGGCCACACGATCAAGCGTTTGATCTGTGTCTCCGGAAACCACTTTAATAATGCTCGTCAGCGAATGTTCCTTGTCACCGGGATTGATTCGTTCCGGAGAATACCCTACATTAAATCCCTGCTTCCAGGTCAGACCGGATATTTTTTCCAGGATCGGCACGCAGACTTCCTCTGTGGTTCCCGGATAAACCGTTGATTCGTAGATAACCACCGCCCCTTTTTTCATATATCGACCGGCGGTTTCCGACGCGCTTTTCAAAGGCCGTAAATCCGGTTGACGGGCATCATCAATGGGGGTGGGAACCGCCACAATAATGTAGTCCGCTTTTGAAATATTTTCAGGGTCTGAGGTATATTCAATCTCGATGGCGGCCTTTAGTTCCGTTTCAGACATCTCACCGGTCGGATCCATATTCTTTTTATAAGCTTCAATACTCTGAGTTTTTAAATCATACCCGATGGTGGAATATTTTTTTCCAAATTCAACAGCTACCGGCAGCCCCACATATCCAAGACCAATTACCGCAATTATTGGTTTTAATGAAAACATCGTTAGATGAACCCTTTCTTTCCTAAAAACAACAAAATTTCCTGAGCGGCCTCTACCTGTGTCAGAGCCATTGTATTTATCCGAAGCTCCGGGGATACCGGAGATTCATAGGGATCATCAACACCGGTAAATCCTTTAATTAAACCAGCTCTGGCCTTGGCATACATGCCTTTACGGTCACGTTTCTCACATTCTTCAATGGGCGTTGATACATGCACCTCAATAAACCCGCCGTACTGCTCAATCACCTGGCGGACTTCCTGACGCGTATTCTCATAAGGTGCAATGGGCGCACAAATGGCGATACCCCGATTTTTGGTGATTTCGCTGGCAACAAAACCGATTCTCCGAACATTAATATCCCGGTGTTCTTTACTAAAATTAAGCTCATTAGACAGGTTCTGACGAACGATATCACCATCCAAAAGTGTAACCGGCCGGGCCCCGATTTCAAGGAATATGGAATAGAGGACTTTGGCGACAGTTGACTTACCGGCCCCGGACAATCCGGTTAAAAAAACAGTAAACCCCTGCTGCCGGGGGGGCGGGTACGCTTTTTGGAGTTCTTCGACAATTTCTTTAAACGTCGCCCATTCGGGAATCCGACGCCCTTCCCGAATACGGTTTCGAATGTCTGATCCGGTCATGGAAATCGTCTGAGTTCCTTCGGGCACCTGATCGATAGATTGATATTCATCTTCAAAAGGAAGATAGACAAATTTTTCAAATGAAACGATCTCAAGCCCCATTTCGGCGCTAAACGTTTTAGCAAGATTTCTCGCCCGGTCACTTTCATAAAACGAGTCACCATTCGCATCACAGCCTGGACTGGCATGGTCATGGCCAACGATAAAATGAGAACATCCGTAATTTTTTGCGATAATGGCATCTGAGATTGCATCACGAGGGCCTGACAGGCGAATGGCAAGGGGGAGCAGTGACATGACATGAGAATTCGGCGGATAATGGCTGGATACCGCCTGATAACACCGGACCTGGGTATAATGGTCAAAATCACCGGGCCGTGTCATGCCGACAGCCGGCATCAGCAGCAGGTTGGCACGCGCCTGACGCATGGCCCGGGTGGTCATTTCAAATAAAAACCGATGCAGGGGATTACGTGTCTGAAATCCGACAACCCGTTGCCATCCCAGCTTGGCATAAATGGCTCTGACTTCTCTCGGTGTCTGGCGAAGCTGCTTAAAATCAAAATGAAGCGGCAGGCTGATAACTTCCAGACCCCCGCCCACATAATAATCACCGGTCTTATTATTCAAATACCACACACCCGGATGGCTTGTATCAAAAGTTTCATAGATTTTCTGTGCTTCTTTTTTACAGTCAACCGGCCAAACATCCTCAACATGCATCACAGCCAACAGAAATCCTTCCGGATCCCTTAATGCCAATGACTGACCTGTTTCCAAATTTTTCGCCAGGGTTTTTGGAATATCCAGACAGACAGGAACCGACCAGAGAATATCATTCTGAAGCCGCATACGGTCCAGCACTGACTCATAATCGGAACGAACCATAAATCCTGTTAGCGGAGAAAATCCGCCGGTGGCAAGCAGCTCCAGATCACAAAGCTGTCGGTCGTTTAACATAATATCCGGTATATTTAATGCGATATCCTTTAAAAGCCGGGCGCGGTCTTCATCGACCAGCAGATTAACCAGCCGGCCGCCATGGGCATCATTGATTGAATCCGTCATCTAATTTTCACCTGTCAAGATCAATTTTAATACACTCGTAAAAAGTATTTGGATGGCTAAGTTAAAAGTTCCACCAATCCC
>CAZQLG010000353.1:0-3393 GCA_964594105.1 uncultured Desulfococcus sp.
CGATTAAGACCATTTTAGAGATATTTTTAAACCATTTTTCACAGTATGTCAATGAGTTGGCGAGGCCCGACCCTCGCGATTTTGTGAATGATCTTTTCACAGTTTTTTAATTTAATGATGCCAAGAGCTTTTCGAAGTTTCCAGATGTTGTCATGGCTGTCACTCATGACGGCAATTTTCATGGGGATTTCTCCTGAGCGTATTTAATATTAGCTGTGCCCCGGATTTTTCACAAGTTTGATTCGTTCATTTGCAAGGCATGTGAGTTGCCGGTTAGAGTTGTCTTTTTATGTTGCAGCACCTATGATAACCGCCATGCTTAAAAAACAAAACACTTATTTTTATGGTGATGAGTATCTATATGGCGCATCAGAGTTCAAATGACAATACAGAGAAAAAGACGGCAGAAAAAATGACTGCGCCTTCTTTATCAGCCCAATTGCCGTCACGACTGGTTGTAATTCTGGGATGCCTGTCAATTTTAGCCTCGGCGATTTTTTTTTATATATCCACGGTTTTTATTCGGTGGGCCGAAGCAGAAGTGGTTATTGATGCCTCTTTTTTTGTATTTTTCAGATTTTTGATGGGTTTTTTTGTGATCGGTGCAATTTTAATCTTGCAGCGCAGGGGCTTAAAACCCCGGAGATATGATCTGCTCATCGGCCGGACCATCTTTAATTGTATAGCGGTTTATTGTTTTTATCGGGCAGTCACTGCAACGTCTGTGGCGGAAGCCAATATCCTGAATATGACCTATCCGATTTTTCTGGCAGTTGCATCATGGTTTATATTGAAAGAGCAGCGGGATGTTGTCGCGATTGTGATGGTGGTGATTGCTTTTGCCGGGATCTGGCTGATTTTGTCTCCGGGCAGTATTTCCCCGAATCTTCAGAATCTTTGGGGCCTGGCATCCGGGGTCACCGCCTCTCTGGCTATTTTGTATTTAAATATCAGCCGCCAGTATCATGACACGGAAACCATTTTGTTTTATATGTTCGGTTTGGGAAGTATTTTGATCTTCGCGCTGTTTTATGATCAAATTTTCTGGCCTAATCTTGCAGAATTCAAGTATTTATTTTTATGTACGGTTTTCGGGGTGGGAGGGCAGTATCTGCTGACCATCGGGTTTCGCTATGTCACGGCCGTGGAAGGTGCCATTCTGTCTTCTGCCCGGATTCTGATGGCCGCTATTTTGGGTCCCTGGATTGCTATGGATCCGCCGCTGGAAGTTGCCGGATGGATCGGAGCGATGTTGATCTTTTTGGCAAATGTGGTGTTGGCGGTGAGGAAAACGAGAAAATAATATATCAAAAGTCAATTTGCGACTTATGATTATGACACCTGCTTTTTGATCATAGGTGTAATCAAAACATACAAAACTCTGCCCGTAATCATAATGTTTTTTTTGATAAAACCCATTGATTTTAAAGCTATTTTATTTATGTTTAGATTGAAAATATACTATGATATGGGTGCAGATATTCCACAAAGTATCATGATGATGAAACCGAACTCTATTATTATGGGTACAGATATTACTCGGCTGAACTCGGACGGTGGTTGAATAAAGATCCATTAGGAGAAGAAGGTGGTTTGAATTTATATGTTAATACTTTTAATAATTTAATTTCTTCTTTTGATCCTATAGGCTTAACATCAATAAGTGAAGGTATAAAATCAGTCATTAATGCTTTCAGAATCACTATGGGTACAATAGGAAGTGCTATTGATTTAGATCTTCTTAGAGATAAGGGAACCTCACTGGTTAAAAATAACACCAATTCTTGTCAGTTTTTATTAACAATAAGTGGAATGCTAAATTCGCAAGCTGATAATGAAAATTTCCCAAAAGATGTTCAACAAAGGTTTCCTAAAACTCTTGGAACTATAAAAGATTTTGGTCATGCTAACAATCCAACAGCATTAATTACTGATTTTATACAAATAGTATTTTTAGAGTCAGGTGCTATTGGTTCTCCGTCGCAAACTGCTGCTAAATATATAGAAGAAGCGTATGAGAATGCTAAAAAGAATTGTTGTAAATGTATTGATATTTATATCATTTCACACAGCCAAGGTGGTGCGGTATTGAATCAGGCTTTACCTCTTTTATCTCAAGAAATTAAAAAAACATTAAGAATAATTAATATTGGTCCAGAACAATTTATAAGAGACGGCGGGCAATACGGATATGTCGAGAATATAGACAGCCAAGCAGATCCGGTTCCTGAGTTATCTCCACGAAACTGGTTTTTTCCTGAAAATGAGCCTACTAAGCAAGAGGTACCTGGTCATCCAAGAGATTTATATTTAGATTACTTAAAGAGTAAAGGACTTCCATCTGGATTTTATAGATCACCAAATACTGGTTGCACACCTTAAATTTATAAACGGTAACTCAATGTCACTCAACGACAACAATAATTCCCTGGCGGTATAATGAAACAATACATAGTAATCATTCTGGTCGCTTTTTTAAATTTATCCGGTTGTTTGTCAGGTAATTGGGCAACGGTAAGCAACCCCATTACATTTCTACCTCAACTTGCAGTTCAATTGCAAAATGAAGAAGAACCAATCATGCTTAACGAACAACAAAGCAAAGAGCTACTTAATTCTCTAAGGGAGTCTGTGCGTGACCAATTTTGTGATATACGGCTTGCTTCTGAAATTAAAGCATATTGGTACGAAACAACAAAGGGCAAATGGAAAGACTCATTCACTTTTGTCCGTGTTGCTAAAGATTCTAAAAGCTATAGCTTTATTTCATACAATAATAAAGGTCGCCTATTTTCATCGGGAGGGGGGCGCATGGATAATGATTGGGCACGCAAATGGCTCGAATAGCTGTTATTTGCCACAATTTTATCATACTTTTTCCCAAATTATTGATCATAAGATTTTGGCGTTTTCTGACGTTTTCCCAAATTAAAATGGTCTTTTGACCCCGGGTCGCCCAAGCTGGATGTACATACACCAAGGTATAGGGGTCAAATCTGGTCTTGACCCATTTAATGTAAATCATTGAATGACAAGTGTTTGAAAAGAATAAAGCGGGGTCGCGTTTTATTCTTTTGACAGAATCAACGGCGGTTAAATGATTTTTTATCTTTAACCGCTGTTTTCTTTTGGGGCGGTGGGCGGGAACAGATTTAAAATAGCCAGCCGCTGTCTTTTTTTTCGTCCTGCGAAAATGGGGGTCAAATCTTTAGTCTTGAAAATTAATTCAAGACTAAAGATTTGACCCTTAGCCACGCACCTTAACCACGCAAGAATAGTTATGCTGCAATTTGTCAACTATTGAGAATTTTTATGCAGAGGACGAGATTCGTTTTTTGTATTTTTCAACCAGTGTTTCAAGATAACGTGATTTTAACTGTTGGCTGGCAAGGG
>CAZQLG010000354.1:0-1752 GCA_964594105.1 uncultured Desulfococcus sp.
CCGATGTTTTCCCGGCCGGCGGAATCAAATATCAGGATGCCTGCTTTGTCCGTAATATAAACGCGAATATCCACATTTTTTTTGGTCAGTTTATATATATTGACAGAAAGGGGGCGGTTGGCAGTATTTGCAAATAAAGAATACCATTTTTCCGGATTAAAAGTACCCTGCACCATTTCCGTTCCTGCCATTTCAGCCAGCAGGTTGGCCTGGTCGACCAATGGGTCTTCAACGCCTTCAAGGTAACGGATGCGGATATTGTCCCTGATCCAGTCAATGGGATAGTAAAAACACGCAGCAAAAATCAGGAAGCAACAGACAAAAATTCGGGTTCCCAGCTTCATAAGTTTTCTTTCAAGGAATATCCAACGCCCCGGTGGGTGATAATGGGATCTGTTTCCGGAGCAATGGCTTTTAATTTGGCGCGGATGTTTTTTATATGCGCGTCAATGGTACGGTCCATGCTGGCATTGGGGTCATCCCATGCCAGATCCATCAGGTGATCGCGGGAAAACACCTGGCCGGGCCTGCGGATAAAGGCTTCGAGCAGGTTGAATTCATATTTTGAAAGATCCAGAGCTTGATCGAAGTAGAGAATTTGCCGTCGGGTGGTATCAATTTTAAAGACGGAAGCCGTCGGCGGCGTGTGATACGAATTCTGTGTACGCCGGAGTATGGCCTTTACCCGGGCAGAAAGCTCCCGGGGACTGAATGGTTTGACCACATAGTCGTCTGCCCCGATTTCAAGACCCACCACCCGATCAACTTCATCGGCCCGGGCGGTGAGAAAGATAATCGGAAGGGAATGGCTTTCCCGAATGGTTTTGCACAACTCCATGCCGTTAATGTCCGGCAAGCCGATGTCCAGTATGATCAGATCAAACCGATCTTCAGTCAAGGCCTGAATAGCCGGCAGGCCGGCAGATAGTGTGCGGGTTTCAAAACCTTCCGTCTCAAGGGCATACTGGATGGTGTCTGCGATGGCCGGTTCGTCTTCTATGATCAGTATTTTGGGTTTCATGTATTTCTACCTGTTTTTTACCACAGAGAACACAGAGGAAATCATTTATTTTAATTGGTATCTCTGTGGCCTCTGCGCTCTCAGTGGTAAGTTATGATTTTTTGAATGATGCCGACAACTGTTGGTCTCTTATCGTTTCCGATCGTCATCTGTGCCATCATGGATTGGATGATGAAAAAAATTATAAACACCGCTAATGATAAAATCCCTACCGTTAGGCTATGTTCCGTATAGCCTGACGGCTCTTTTTCGTAAGCCGAATTTAACCACGGCACTGCAATGACGGTAATCCAGTAAAAGATTAGCGGTAAAATGCCGATATGGACTGTGCGGCTAATGTTGGTTTTTGGCTTGTCTGGAAATCCGGCCTGAATATGATAAATAATATTCTGTATTATATGGTAAATTACGTTCAGAAAAAAGAAGTAAATCAAAATACCGCTCATTCGGTGTACCCGCTGTGGAGTAAACCATCCCGCATGAATGTCAGTTGTGATTGTGGTAATGGAGATCCAGATACGGAAAGCATTGACATTAATAGTCGCAATATAGGCACCAGCCGCGCAGCCGATTAACCAGAAACTTTTTTTTTGAAATCCGGAAAGCTTGAGGATTCCGCAAAAAACACTCATGCAGAAAACAGCAATCAGGAAATTGATGCCTGCACAGGCCGGTGCAATGATGATTTGCAGGTCCTGGTTAATATAGCCAATATTTGATTCAAAAAAAAA
>CAZQLG010000354.1:1852-3389 GCA_964594105.1 uncultured Desulfococcus sp.
AGGTTGGAAACATGTTGGGGCAATGGCAGGGGTTGAATTACATCCGTTGCCGAAGCTTCAGGATTTCGGACCACATCATGGACGGCCAAGAAAGAGGTATAATCAGTCAGCAGATTATACGTCAGGCCCAGGGAGGTGATTTCGCCTTTGGTATCCGGGTTGTTCCGGTTAACATTAAAATCAGACAGCCGGGCAATGCGGTTTCTTGCCCACAGGTATTTTAAGGCGCTGTTTTTATCTGATGGTTCTGTTTCGGAAACATTAAAAGCTTTGACAAATTCGTCTCGGCCGCCCATGCCGGACAACGTGATGGCACCAACCTTCCGGCCACGCCATTTTCCGAAAATGATGACTGGCCTTTGGGCAAACAGATCGGGTATGGACTTGGGTTCCACATCATAGGTGTCAAATCCGTCAAATGCGACGTTAATATTTGTCAGCACCGGTGAAGATATATACTGCCGGAATTTTTCCGCAACCGCATCCGCTTCTTTCGGGTCGGTAACAATAAACGGTTCTCCGATGCCTGCTTTGGCCATGCCTTCAATCAGATAGCGATTCACGCTGCTGCCGATGCCGAATGAAAAAAGGTTGGTGTGATTTAAGTTGTTTTCGATTAAGGCGAACACATCCCGTTCTGCTGATATGTATCCGTCAGTGACAATGATGACAGCTCTTGAGAATGTTTCATCTTTGGGAATGCTAAAGCTTTTTTCTAGGGCTGCACGCAGTTCTGTACCACCGCCGCTGCGCTGGTTTTCAATATGCCGGATAGCACTGTAGATGTTTGCGTCATTGGCTGCCACGGATGTCGGTGACATGATTGATGACCCGCCGGAAAACAGGACGATATTAAATTTGTCCGTGGGCTTTAAGCCGCTGATGAGATTTTTTAACAGTTTTTTAGAGGTGTTTAATGGAAAACCGTTCATGGAACCGGAAATATCGACTACAAAAATATATTCCCGGGGCGGAATGTCTTTGGACCGGATGCGATCCGGAGGTTGGACCGTGAGCGGAAAAAAGTTTTCTTCTTCACCTTCGTAAAGGAGCAGGCCAGAGTCCACTTGCTTTCCGCTCAGCCGGTAATTGAGAATATAGTCCCGGTCGCCGCTAAACTCTTCTGGATTGTTTAAGAGTATCCGGGCAATGGATTTGTTTTCCCAGGCAATATTCGTATCATGTGATTTACATGAGACCTCGGATAAGGCAATGCCGGTGGACAGATTGCAGGCAATATTAAAACCTGCGGGATTTGGCGTTTCCTGTTTTAAATACGGATTTTTAACCCACAGGTCTATTTTCGGTGCGTCGGCTTCCGGCTGGCCTGAATACCGGGGTCCAACTACCGTGGGATATACAAATTCGTATGTACCGTCTGTGGGAACGAGTAACTCCGTGTAGTTCAGTTCAATATCAATCGTATCTCCGGGCATAATATTGGCAACATTCATGGAAAATACGTTGGGTCGGTTTTGTTTTAGTAATGACGCGCTTTTGCCGGATTTTTTGGCATCTTCAAATTTTTTTTCAGCAA
>CAZQLG010000355.1:0-3384 GCA_964594105.1 uncultured Desulfococcus sp.
AATATGGGATTCATTTTTAAATTTATTTTTAAAACGATCTTCCGATCAACACCAGAAAGAACTATATGCCTTGATATACAACCTGTCGGAGATTCATCATTTAAAAGAAATTCACCAGAAAATAGGCAACTGGCTTTTCAAGCTATTTATGAACTCTAAGTGTGCAATGATTTTTGCTGACAATAACAAGGGCGTTTATAGAGGCTGGTGCACAATGAACCCGGAGCCTTTTTCAGGATTTTTCAACAAACCGGCAAAGATCCCGACAGGAGACACCCCCATAAACATAACAGCCGATCACCCGATCTTAAAAAAAATTATGGCAACGCGTGCAAGACTTATCACTTGCGCAATGGTTGACCAATGGACGGATGAACTGAAAATTAATAACGATCCGGCGGACAGGCTGCAGCAGGCCGGTTTCATCATAGCTATTTTTTTCCAATTCCGGCTTCTTAGCCTTGTACTGATCGGCAATAAGCTCAATGACCGATCCTATTCAAAATCGGAAAAAAAAATATTTAAAAATATCGGCGCGGTTTTAGGCCCCTTTATTGAAAACGCAAAACTGCTTGAAGATCTTGAACGAAAAGTTGAAACCCGAACCCTGGATTTACACGCGGCCCTGAAAAAAGTACAACAGAATAACAGCAAAATTTCTGAAAACAATGCCATTATCAAAAAACAAAATCATATTTTCCTGTCCCTTTTTGAAACCAGTACAAGCATTCACGATTTTGAAGAACTGCATGAACTGTTTGCCGATACGCTGAATCAACTCCGATCTCTGTTTCCCCATCTCGGATTCGGGATCATACATGAAGGCGAACAGTCTAAAGTCCTTGAAAGTGGTGCATTTATCGGTATATCCGAAAAAGAACAAACCGTAATTCTCGAAAACCGTCACCACTTAACGCACCACAATATTAATCAGGTACTAAACAAAAAATTGCCGACAACTGATGCCGGGCCTAAAGCACAGGTGCCCCATTGGACGGTTCAGCCGATGCAGATCCGGGACAACCGCATTATCGGAAAAATAATCATCAAAGGCCCCCGGTTGGATCAAATTACCAATAAGGTTATTTCCATTTTCCTTGCCCAGGTTTCCGGCGCCGCACATAATAAATTTTTAATGCAAAAACTTGAAACCATGGCCAGTACAGATGGCATGACCGGCGTTGCCAATCGATCATTCTTTGACCAGAAGCTAAAAAAAACCATTAAAAGCGCAAAACTGTTTCCCAATAACAATTTTTCGATTTTAATGATCGATATTAACGGACTCAAACGGGTCAATGATAATTTTGGTCACGATAAAGGCGATGAGATGATAAAACATGTTGCCATTTTACTATCATCTATCTGCAGGGAGGCCGACACGTTATCCCGAATAGGGGGAGACGAATTTATCATCCTGCTGCCCGCAACCGGTAGCAGGCAAACCAAAGCAACCATTGCCAAGATCCGTCGGAAAGAAAAAAAACTTTTCCTGGTCTTTTTGGAAAAAAATCATAAAGAAACCTTCTTCCCCATTCGGTTTAGCATCGGCGTTGCCGGTTCAGACGAGACACTCCCTGAAAAAGTAATGAAACTGGCGGATCAGCGAATGTATGTTGATAAAGAAAATTTTTACCAGAATACGATTGAGAACCTTTACTCCGGACACAGTTAACCATCCGGATAATATAAAAACTTGACATATCTGCTGCTTCCCTCTAGTGGAATATGTGTTAATTTCATTTATCAATTCATATCAGATGAAAATTTAATGGCCGCCAAAAATATAATAGACAAAACAGATCAAATTTCCCTGCTATACCAAATCACCCAGATTTTAAACAAAACCGCCGACCTCAAGCAGTCTTTATACAACATGCTGGAATTACTTTCTAAATCGCAGCACATGATTCGCGGCACCATCACCATTTTAGACCCTTTCAGTGATGAAATCAGCATAGAAGTCGCCCACGGAATTTCAAAGAGCGCCCTTCAAAAAGGAAAATATAAAATAGGCGAAGGGATTACCGGACAGGTCATTCAAACCGGTGAAGCCGTCACCATTCCCAGATTAAGCGAAGACAGCCGATTTCTCAACCGAACGGCATCCCGAAAAGCATTTCAGAATCAGGAGATCTCCTTTATCTGCGTACCGATCAAAAAAGACAAGCAGGTGATCGGCGCTCTCAGTGTTGACCGGCCACATGATGAAACATACTCACTGAAAGACGGGAAAAAACTACTGTCAGTTGTGGCAGCGATGATTGCAACGCAGGTCATTTATCTTGAAAGAACCCGGGTTGAAAAAGAAAAACTCCGATCCGAAAATGACCGGCTGCAGGCGGAACTGAAAAAAAAATACCGCATGAAAAATATCATCGGCAACAGCAATAAAATGCGGGAAGTGTATCAAATGATTTCCCAGGTGGCCACCAGCAACGCGACGGTCCTCATCCGGGGAGAAAGCGGAACCGGCAAAGAACTGGTTGCCAACTCCATCCATTACAACAGCCTTCGGGCCAAAAATCCTTTTATAAAGGTAAATTGCGCAGCACTGCCGACGAATCTAATAGAGAGTGAACTCTTTGGGCATGAAAAAGGGGCCTTTACCGGCGCGATTAACCAGAAAACCGGCAAATTTGAACTGGCAAACAAAGGAACCCTGTTTTTAGATGAAATCGGCGGCATTGAACCGGAAGTGCAGGTCAAACTATTGCGCGTTTTACAGGAAAAAGAACTGGAACGGGTCGGGGGGAACAAAACCATTAAAGTGGATGTCCGTATAGTTACGGCGACCAACAGAAACCTTGAGAATGCGGTAACCGATGGATTCTTCAGAAATGACCTGTATTACCGGCTCAATGTATTTCCAATCTATCTCCCGCCGCTTCGAGAAAGAAGAACCGATGTTCTGGTGCTGGGAGATTATTTCCTTGAAAAATATGCCATGGAAAACAATAAAAAGATTCTTCGACTCTCTACACCGGCCATTGATATGCTGATGGCCTACCACTGGCCCGGCAATGTTCGGGAGCTTGAAAACTGCATCGAACGGGCGGTGCTTTTATGTGAAGACCAGGTGATTCACAGCTATCATCTGCCCCCCACTCTCCAGACCGGACAAATATCAAACACGCTGCCGAATGTATCCCTTGCGGAAGCGGTCGGCCAGCTTGAACGGGAAATGATTATCGATGCGCTGAAACACACCCGGGGGAATATCTCCCAGGCAGCCCAGACATTAAACACCACTGTACGAAAATTTTCTTACAAAGCCAATAAGTATGATATTGACCCGCGTCAGTATCATTGATGCTGGCGTCGTAAAAAGCCCCATCTACTGCGTTGTAGCAGTTTTTCAGACTTTCAATATACGACTTGTAT
>CAZQLG010000356.1:0-3376 GCA_964594105.1 uncultured Desulfococcus sp.
TATATTTTATATTTTTTTGTCTTATTATTAAAATCATACGTCCCGAGGTCTGAATGTTAAGCTTTTTTTTAATATTCTCACGATGGGTACTGATTGTTTTCATGCTTAGATTCAAGCGGTCGGCAATCTCCTTTGACTCAAGGCCGTCTCCGATAAGACGGAATATTTCAAATTCCCGATTGGTTAAAATGTCCCCCAATTTTTTTTTGTCGGTTGCCTTGCCAAAAACCAGCCGGTTAAGTATCTTGTCTTTAATCTCCTGGCTGACATAGATCTCTCCTGCAAGCACCTGACGAATGGCTGTGACAACCTGCCTGACGGCCTGCTGTTTCATGATATATCCATGGGCTCCGGCCATCAGAGCCCTTTCGGCGTAAAGGATTTCATCATACATAGAAAAAACAAGAACCGGGAGATTCGGGTATTCCCTGGTGATCTTCTCTACCAGGTCAATCCCGTTACTTTCCTTAAGGGCAATATCGACGAGAACCAGATCAAGCGGATGGTTTTTAATGGCTGCCCATGCTTTGTCTGCGGTCTCTTCACTGACGCTGACCATCAAATCAGGCTCCTTGTTTATCAACTCTGTCATACCCAGACAAACAATCGGGTGATCATCCACAATCATTATCTTAAAGGGGTTTCCCATTTTCTTGTCCATCAGACCGTATCCTTTTTTTGAATATTTGACAGGGTGTTTTTTATGGTAACATGAATTTCAGATCCATTTTGACCGGTTTTAATATCAAACTGCCCATCAATAATCTTTACACGGTAGGCCATTATCTGCAACCCCATGCCCCGGGTAATGCCTGGATTTTTTATCCCGGTGCCATTATCTTTAATACACAAATGGATACCATTATCTTTTTTGGACAAGGATAGTTCAATCCTGTCTGCGGCTGAATGTTTGACGGCATTGGTTACCGCCTCCTTTGCAATATAATAAAGATGGGTGGCCACATTGTTATCCTGAAATGCAATGGTGTCATCCGCATCAAAACAGAACGCCAGCGCGTTGGCACGTCTCAACGTTTCTATCATTTCCCGAAGTGTTGCGGAAAGACCGTGTGTGACCAGGTAGACCGGACACAACCCCCTTGCCAAAGCCCGAGCCTTGTCAACGGCATCTTCAATTAATACCACTATTTTATTTGTAAGGGCCGCACCCTCATGGCCCTGGATTACCAGATCACCATTTAATGCCATCACCAGACCGGCAATCCCTATCAGGTGAGGGCACAGGTCATCATGAAGGTCCTGTCCGATTTTCCGGCGCTCCTGGTCACCCACCTGAACCAGTTGTTTTTCCAGTTGTTTTGACTGAGTGATATCTCTGAGTATGCCGATACTGCCGGACAGATTACCGTTGCGATCTCTTGTGACAGCGCCGCTGATGCTGACGTCAACAATATGCCCCTGTTTTGAATACCGTCTGGTTTCGATATTGTTGATGGGCTGGCCTGAAATGACCTGGTTTATCACCCTTTTTGTTTCTTTCCAGGTGTCCTGGGGGACATACCGATCCATTTTCCTGCCAACACATTCTTTAAAGGACCATCCAAAAACCCGGGTAAATGCCGGGTTGATATAAAGGACATTGCCTTTCATATCATAGTTAATAATGGGGTCTGCTGCCGCCTCCATTAACCGGAAATATCTTTCCTGGCTTTCTTTTTCAGCATCTTGGGCACTGCGTCGCGCATGGATCTGGTTCTGCAGACGCTGTTGATAGGTTTCGAGCTGGTCCATGAACCGGTTAAAATAGACCGCCAGTTGCCCGACCTCGTCCTTGGATTCATTTGTCATACGGACTGTAGGATTCCCGTCTTTTGACCGTTTAAATTGCCCCATCAATTCATGCAGGGGAGTTGTGATGGACAAACTGATCTTGAAAGTGATGACCAGAATCAGCGCGAAAAAGACCAGGAACACCCCAAAAATAAAATTCCGGATGGTATAAAAGGGCTTGTAATACTCATCAAGATAACAGGTAGATCCAACTATCCACTGATATTCCGGGATATAATTAAATGTGGCCATCTTCTGCCGGGCCTCGGATTCACCAGGGTTTTTCCAATAGTAAACAGATTTTCCTTTTTTCCGTTTCAACATATCCTCAAATAACCGGGGGGGAAGTTCCCTGGCATCAAAAGCATCGATTCCCTGATATTTGGGGTGGATAATGTTATTTCCACTACTGTCAACCACACATGAATACCCGGTTTCCCCGAATTTGAGGGAAAGGATACTTTTACGAAAATCCTCGAAATTTACCAGCTTGGTTAATTCTGAGCGGTAGGCACTGACTGAAATAATCCAGTCCCATGGTTCAAAATATGCCATGTAAAGCACCTTTGATCGGGGCATAGTCTCTCCCGGGTTCTTCCATTCATATTCCAGGTAACCCTGCCGGGATTTTATTTGCTGGGATATAAAAGCATGGTGTGCGACATTTGAAAGCCTTAGGGAGGGGGTGGGATGGAAAACTGCTATACCATTGCTGTTAACACCATAAATATATCCGGATGTGCCGATTGTCTGATGGAGCATTATTTCAGATGCCCGCTTTTTTGCTTCTGATACACTGATCCGGTTTTCCTGTGCCTGATTGTAAAGACTGCGGGTTATCTCTACGTTTTTTTCAGCAATAGCTTGCAAATAATTTTTTATGGAGACCGTTGCAGATATTTTTACCATATTGGAAATCAGCTGGGTGGTATTATTCAGTTCGTTTTCAATGTGTGTCTCAATATTATTTTTTATAAATATATAAATAAAAAGGCTGCATAAAAATATGGAGAGGGAAAAAACAATGGAGAAACTGATGAAAAATTTATAGCGGATCTCAAGAGATTTGAACCAGTTATTGATTATTTCCCACAATCGGCTATGTAAATAAAATTTTTTCACTCTTTATCTCCATCAATATTTGATGGCTTCGTAAAAAGTCCAAATTCTTTGTTGCGCTGCATCCTTCGTTTCTTCAAAGTACGCTAAGTACGAATCATCACTCAGGATTTGCGCGCCTCGCCAATTTTAAGATTGGTGGAACTTTTTTCTTTGCCATCCGGATCTGACTTTTTACGAGAGCATCAATATTTAATTTTCTAATATCTTTCGAGCATCCTGCGGTCAGCTTGAATGACATGTTGAAATTAGGCGTTGATCATCGTTTCGGCCACAATCCCTGTCGCGTAAAAAACGCGACCTACAACCCCTCTCCCATGATTTCAACTTCGTAGGCCGGGATTCTTTCCCAGCGATTTTTGATGATTGACCGGAACGATGATCAACGCCTGCAATTACTAAAATTGTACCGCTATCCAGCCGACAACAAGTACGACAATCCATCCAACAGAAAATCCCCAAAGAA
>CAZQLG010000357.1:0-3371 GCA_964594105.1 uncultured Desulfococcus sp.
TTTCATGTTATTTTTTTTTAGTCAGCATGAAATTTGACAAATAAAGAAATATCAATAAATAATTCGGAGAAATAATGGCCATCCTTATAATTGATGATGTCCAGGTAACCCGCAAAATTATCGATTCTTTTTTAAAAGACGGCGGATATACAGACATTATTCAGGCGGAATCTGCTGAAAAGGCCTTTAACCTTCTTGGCTTATATTCTGACAAAGACGATAACCATCCTGATATTGATTTGATTCTTATGGATATTGTGCTTCAGGGCATCGACGGTATCGAGGCATGCCGACTGATCAAAAATGACCAGCGCAGCGCGCACATTCCCATTGTGATTCTCACAGCCTACTCATCGTCCGAACATATCGAAACGGCTTTCAAAGCCGGTGCCATCGATTTTCTACCAAAACCGGTCAACAAACTGGAACTCCATGCAAGGGTTCGCTCCATTCTGCACTTCAAGGCTGAAGTGGATAGGCTTCGGGAACGAGAAAAACACCTTGTGGAAACCACGCTGAAGCTTGAAAAGGCAAACGTCCTGCTTGAACGCCTGTCAAATTCCGATGGTTTAACGGGTATTCCCAACCGGCGGTATTTCGATTATATGTTTAAGAAACTCCTGGCATCCGGCATCCGTCTATCCATTCCCATATCCTTGTTGATGATGGATATCGATAATTTCAAACTCTATAACGACACCTACGGACATCTTGCCGGAGATGATTGTTTAAAACTTATTTCAAGTGCCATTCACGATACCATCAAAAGGGAAAGCGATTTTATCGCCCGTTACGGCGGAGAAGAGTTTGCCATTGTTCTGTTTGGTGTTGAGGGAGAAATGGCGGCAAGCCTGGCGGAAAATATACGGGAACATGTCTTTGGACTAAAAATCCCCCACTCCGCTTCAACCGTCAGCGATTGGGTCACTGTCAGCATCGGGGTGGTTTCATGCATACCCGAACCATCCGTTTCCCCGGACAATATGATTGCCTTGTCGGACAAGGCACTTTATGCCGCCAAAAGTCATGGGAAAAATCAGGTCATCAAATTTGAATATCCCGACGTATAAAACAGGTTTTCACATTGCTTTATTAATTCAGGTGCCGAGGATCAAGACAATCCCCCCAAGAACAAAACAATACGGCGTAAAAAAATACAAATGCCCCTTTTGAACCATTTTTACCAGCAGACTCAGGGCGGCGTATCCAACGATTAACGAAGTGACCAAACCGATGGCCATAACGCCCGAAGAGACATTTCTGCTGCCTGAAGCATCGGAGAGAACCTGCAAAACCAGGGCGCCCAGAATCGCGGGAATTGATAGTAAAAATGAATATCGAATGGCACTGTCACGATTGACACCAATAAACAGAGCGGTCGAAATCGTTGAACCTGACCTAGAGATCCCTGGAATAACAGCCAATCCCTGTATTATTCCAATCAACAAAGCCTGTTTTATTGAAAAACCCGAATCCGGTTTTTCCTCCTGATTGACCCATCGCGTCCCCAGCAATACCCCGCCGGTTATCATCAGGGATGTCCCCACAATAAACAGTGAAGAAAAAATTACATCAGATATCAAATGAAATCCGAAACCGATCACTGCCGTGGGCAGGGACCCGGCAATAATCAGCCATGCCATTTTGATATCAGAGGCCTCCTTACTTGAAACCGGCCCGGATTCTCCCCGGAACAGGGAAAGCACCGAACGTATCACTGATTTGAGAATACTGAGAATATCGTTAAAAAAATAAATTACAATGGCCGCCAGCGTTCCCACATGAAGGCTGATATCAAACATCAAAACCGGCTCTTTAAGTCCCATCATCTGTTGAAAAATGACCAGATGCCCTGAACTGCTCACTGGAAAAAACTCTGTTAACCCTTGAAGAACACCCAGTATAATTGCCTGTATCGGTTCCATAGATTTCCTTCGACACTTTCTATTCCGAATTCCACTGAATTTTTTTAAAAAAAAGGCTAAAAATTTATACCAAAATGGTCTTTTCCCGTAAGATTTCCGGATGCAACTTCGATAAAAACCAGAGGCCTCTGTTTGCCATTCTCCAGTTTAATTAACTTGCCAGCCGCCAGAGAAAACGACTGATGCATCGACAATTCAACCGATTCCGCATCAATATTCAGATGGGCGTTACCTTCAAGAATCATCCAGTTAACCGCACTGAAGCAATGTCCATTAAAATTAAAAGAGGCCTGAGGGAAAACCGTCACCTTGCGGACCTGAAATTTTTCACCGGCTTCCACTGTTTCAACAAATCCCCATGATTGAATAATCTTTACATGGACCTGCGCTTCTTTTCGATGATCGGCCTTCAGCGTTTCAACTATTTTTTTTACTCCCTGAGTATTGGATAGTGTCGATATAAACAATGCGTCCGGTGTTTCCACAACGGCCAGGTTCTTTAAACCCAAAACCGTCACCAGCCTGCTCTGGGATGTTACCAGGGAACTTTCCACATCGACGCAGATCACATCGCCGCTGATGACATTTCCGGATGTATCTTTATCACCCACATTCCACAATGCCTTCCATGAGCCCAAATCATCCCATCCGGCGTCAAGGGGTATCATGATACCACGTTCCGTTTTCTCCATGACCGCATAATCAATGGAATCCGATGGACATTTCCCAAACGCGGCCGGCGCAAGATAAAAACATCCCTGATCCGAGTGACCATTTTTAATTGATTTTTCACAGGCATGGACAATATCCGGCACAAATCGCCGGAGTTCTTCCAAAACATTCGCCGCCCTGAACATAAACATACCGCTGTTCCAGCAGTAATCCCCTGTTTCCACATAATGCTTTGCTGTCAAAAGATCCGGTTTTTCGACAAATTCATAAATCGCATAGGCGTTGTTAGGACCATTTACCAAACCGTCAATCAAGCCGTCCGCCGATTGCCCCTGACGAATGTATCCATAACCCGTTTCCGGTCGGTCCGGTACAATGCCGAAAGTCACCAAAAATCCCTGTTCGGCAAACCGCTCGGCAAACCGCAGGGCTTTATGGAATTTTGGCACATCGCCGATCAAATGATCCGCCGGAAGTACCAGTATCAAAGCCTCCGGGTCCATTGTCATTGCTTTTAATGCGGCGATGGTAACTGCGGGTGCTGTATTTCGCCCCACGGGTTCCAGAAAAATTTCAGATGGACGGATATTTACTTCGGCAAGCTGCTGATCAACAATAAACCGTTGTTTCTCATTGCCAATGAGTATCGGCGGGGCCATTTTTTCAAAATCATTCAGCCTCAAAAGCGTATGTTGAATCATGGTGTGCTCACCGGTCAGATTGAGCAGCTGCTTGGGATAAAATTCACGGGACATCGGCCAGAGCCGCGTGCCG
>CAZQLG010000358.1:0-3317 GCA_964594105.1 uncultured Desulfococcus sp.
TGGACAGCATTATAGCCGGTAAACAAGACACGGCTGCCAAGAATTTTTCCGTCTTGCAATATTGCGGCTTTTGCCGTAATCGACCCAATATCAATACCCGCTGTAATCATTTAGTATTCCTTCATATATATAAAATTTACATTTTTTTCTTTAAATTATAAAGTTTATGGCTTAGAAAAAAGTTCCACCATTCTTATAAAATTTGGTGAGGCACGCAAATTCTGAGGAACATCCAATAGTCGCAATATTTTTCAAATTATCATGCCACCATATATTTTTGAAGGCAAAGATAAATTTTCAATTTCAAGGCGCACGAAATAAAAGGAGTGAAGCGTAGCTGGCTACGTTGAATGACTTTTATTGAGTGCAACCCAAAAGCTAAACCGGAAATTGGTGATTTAGCGAAGGCCTAACCCTTCAGTATCTCCATGAACGCGTCTATGCGAGTTTCTATCTGGCTTTCAGAAAAACTCCGTTCATCCACCATATCCGCCTCTATGATAAGTGTCGGCAGTTTCAGTTCCTTCATAACCATTTTCTGAAGATCATACTGCCCCAAAGAATACGGCTTACAGCTCCTGTTGGAATGCATGACCAGACCGTCCACATCATATTTTTTAATCAATTTTTTAAGAGTTTCCAGCATAATATCCAGTGACACGTTAATATACACACTGGAATATGCCACCGCACCGGTTTCAATAAAATTTTCCGGGTCAATCAGGTCCATGACCCCGCTCCAGGCGGAAGTATACGTGTCACCCACCAGACAGGCATTGTGAGACGAGAATTTATCAGACAACCATTTAGTCCGGTACCAGACCGGCAGATTATCCCATAACAGCCGGTATTTTTCATTGGGAACCATGGAAATCCCGTCGACAATCCGCTGGTTCAGTTCATCTCGGAGTTGTATATAATAATCCACAACCGTCTGAGTGCCGCGAAGCGTAACGATCAACGCCAGATGAAAAAATGCATCAAATGCCGTCATCGGTGCCGGTCTGTGCGCAGCTGTATCCAATACTTCCTGCCAGAGCCGCAACCCCTGAACAGCCAGCCGACTGACCTCATTCATGCGCTCAAAATCCATCTTTTTGCCGCACTGTTTTTCCAGAAAATCGATATATTCATATGTCTGCTTAATGACGTATTTTCTGGCACTTTCCGAAAACGTTGTATGAATAAACGGGGTGTCTAAAATAAATAGCGGAACATTATAATGACGGGCCGCCACTTCATACCATTTTAAAACCGTCCCGCAGATATTATTGCAGCAGACCAGAAAATCCGGTTCCGGCAATCCGCCAATGGGACCGCCGTTGGTGACTGAACACGCAATATCCGCACGCGCATAAGAGCATAAATCTCTGGAATAGCCCATTTCCTCAGCTTTCTCGCACAGATCCACCCCCATTTTGGATGCGCCGATCATGGCGCCATGATTCTCCGGATACACCGGAATCACATCCATGGCGATCAAAAATTCCACCGGCCCCCCGCTGGTGATCCAGGCCACCTTTTTCCCATTTTCCCGGGCAGTTTTTGCCTCGATATAGTAGGTGGTCATTATTTCTTTCATTTTACTGACGGATTTAATTTTCCGTTTTTCTTTTTCCGGATCTTTTATAATCGCCGGATCTTTTATAATCGATTGATCGGTCATGTTTCCTCCGATTTTATTTATTTAATCAATCATATCCACAAACGTTTCAAACCGCGTCTTAAGCTGTGCATCAGATGGAAGCTGTTCTTCTACTTCCAGCAGGATATTCGGGACTCCGGCATCGTCTAAAAATTGCTTCAAATACGGATAATCAAATGAATGGGGATCACAGAATTTTAAAAACATGAATATCACGCCGGATGCATTTCGGTCTTTAACCATCCTGACCAGGTTTTCGCCACGGGCTGTCATTGTCAAATGTTTTGCCGGGCAGACCATTCGCGTCATATATCGATCGGCAATGGCCTCAATCGGGTCGCCGCTTTCTTCTATTTCTCCTTCAAAATATCTCGTACCCGTACACAAATCATCCCAGATGACTTCAGCACCGGATTCTTCAAGTGCCGTATAAATATCCGGATGAGTACAGATGCCGCCGGACAATATGATCCGCTTGTTTTTATTTAACGTGCTGTCTTTTACATTTTTCTTTAATTCATCCCGTAAAGCTGTCAACAGGGGCCAAAATTCATCCCGGTCCATTATCATTGATGCTTTAATCACATGGTAGAGATCGGATGCGGATATACTATCCGGATCTTTACTGCGCATCTCATAAATTTCACCCAGAGTCCGGCGCAAACGGTTATATAATTTGATGGATTGCCATAGTTTTTCATCTGTAATCCGGGTCTTAAGCGCAGATTCCAAATCCGACTTACAGTCATTTAATACATCTATCATGTAGGACCGGGCACTTTGCGTATCCAGTTTTACCGGCAGTACGACATCTAAATGAAAAGAAAACCCCGCATTAAGACGCCATATATCAGACAGGCGCTGTATCGAGTCACAGGTATGAGGAAACACCGTACCGTCTAAAAAGCTTAAATTCCCTTTCAATGCGTCTTCAAGCCCTCCCCGGACCAGGGAACAGCAGTATGCCTGCAGATGGGCATCTGCCATTGAAATATCCTCTTTTGTTCCGAATAACCGAAAGGCAACGCCACCAGCCGCATAGATCAATTCTTCAGGCGTGTATGAACAAAAATTCCCGACAATGGGCTTACCGGACGCCTGTTTTAAATTCAACGCATAAGAATATGGCGCTTCAGAGATTATTTTTATTTTGTCTAATGCTTCCATGAATTGCCCCACATATTAATAGGTGGATAAATGAACTGTTTGCAGATGCGATTTAACTGTCATGCGGTATAATCAACAAGCCTTTCAAAAAACGGCTTGCGGTTAATAAACATTTAAAATGGATACCCTGCATCCGTAAAACTGTCAACAAAAAAGAACGAGCGTTCGCTCTCCCTGCATTCAATACGACACGCCTTAAATTAGATTTTCAAAAGGCAAAAAATATTTTTTTTATGAAATTAGCATAGAAGAACTAACAACCCCATACAGAACGCTATTCAACAGACAGAAGGCGGCTAAAAATTATAAGCTCACCGCTCAATTTTTTGTAAGGAAATCCTTACAAAAATAATTAACCCCTTGACAAATCATAAAAATGTATTAAAAATTAGTATAGACTTATCACACAAACTATATGCCTTAAAATTAAAATAATGCATCCTCTTGTAACTTATTCACGGAATTCTACGACTGATATTATAAATAAGTTTACTTTGTCAGGGTG
>CAZQLG010000359.1:0-3302 GCA_964594105.1 uncultured Desulfococcus sp.
TTTTATGGTATTGGTGGAACTTTTATCTTAGCCATCTGGATACTTTTTACGAGAGTATCAATTTTAAATTTTAAAATTGTTTTTTGTTCAGGGGAGTCACTATTACCTAAGTTGAGCGGTTGTCGAGGTTGCCCCAAGTTTAAAACGACTACAAGGAAAATGCGTTGCCGCTATAGTCGTTTATTCGGTAGCGCATTTGACGCAGTAGATGCGGTGAGATCGGCAATCCCGTAGGGTTTAAAATTTTGAAACTTAAAATAGATCAACATTCTTAAATAAAAATAAAAATAATTTTTTCAAAATTTAAACGATCAATTTAGGTATTAGACTCCCCTGTTTTTTTTCGCAGAATCAAAATTCTGATTGGTATATGACTTCTTTGACTCAAAAGATTCAAGTGTCCATTGAGGAGAATCACTTCTCTGCTTTTTTTGCATTGTTATCCTATGGGTTTAAAATAGACGTGGAGATCGGATGCAGTCTTTTTGATGTGCTTGTCCGGCAGATTGGTATCAATGAGAGTTTTCTGAATGAAAAAGTACAGACAGTTTTTTTAAATGGTAAAGTGGTAGATGATTTTTCCGTTGAAATAGTCAGTGATGATTCTGTCATAGCGCTTTCAGCGGCTATGCCCGGACTGGTTGGCGCGGTTTTTCGAAAAGGCGGAATCCTCTCTTCCATGCGTTCTGAACATACATCTTCTATGGAAAGTGTTGTGATTAAGAAACTTAAAAGGCAGGTAACGTTAAAATTATTCAACCATATCGCATCAGGCCTGGGGGGATATTTTTTTAAAAAGGGGATTTGCGTAAAAGGCGCACACTTTATCAGATATGTTAAATCGAAACAGTCTTTGCTGAAATCGGCTTGCAGACAATTGATCATTGACGGCAAACAATATGAGATTGGTGATCTTTTGTCTTTATTACAGCCGGAAGCAGATATTGTTCTGACTGTAACCCCTGTCTGATAGACTATCCGCCGCCAACTGGCGGAAAAATACCGACCCTGTCGTCATTTTTGAGCACAGATGTTCTGCTCGCATGTATTCCGTTTAAAAAAATCAGTTTGATTGCATAGTCCGGCAGCTTCATCTTTTTGATCAGGTCAGAAATCACTGAATGATCAGAAAGCTCTATGATGCATGTTTTGTTTTTCGCATTCTCCGGCAGATATTTTGCTAAAGATGCAAACAGGTGAATTTCGATTTTCATTGATTTAAATCCAATTTTTATTGTGTGGCTATAATTTTATCTTGTTGACGCTTTATTGGAAAGTATTAAATGAACACAGGTTTCAATGAATTAATTTTAAAAGAAATCCACGACCGGTCTTTTAATTCAGAAGATCCTTCCGGACGCTCGGTCATTGTGATTCATGAATCAGATGCGCGTCAAATAGCCGGCAAGTTTAACCGG
This sequence comes from uncultured Desulfococcus sp., assembly GCA_964594105.1. Classification (GTDB taxonomy): domain Bacteria; phylum Desulfobacterota; class Desulfobacteria; order Desulfobacterales; family Desulfosalsimonadaceae; genus SURF-3. The sequence goes on from CAZQLG010000359.1 coordinate 1,419, forward strand.
CCGCTCAATGATATATATATTGCTTCACTGGCATCGGATATATGGCCGCAACGGTATATTCGGAATCATGATACGTTGAATTCACAAGAACAGTCCCAACTTGCAAGAGCCAGGGTGGCGGTTATCGGATGCGGCGGATTAGGGGGACATGTTTTACTGATGCTGTCGCGAATCGGGATTGGTGCTTTGGTTGTTGTTGATCCGGATATCTTTGATGAAAGTAATTTAAACCGGCAGGCATTTGCCAATTCTGACACTATCGGGATGCATAAGACAATTGTAGCAGCCACAGATATAAATTTAATTAATCCGGCGGTTACAGTCATACAATTTCAAACGGCTATTAACCATTTCAATGTGTCACAGATTATAAACGATTCAGATGTCGTGGTTGATGCCCTTGATAATATAGCAGATCGTAAAATACTGAATAGTGCATGTCGTCAGAAGAAAATTCCCATTGTCCACGGCGCCATCGCAGGTTTTGAAGGACAGGTCATAAGCATTTTTCCTGAAGATGGTGGTTATAATGACCTGTTTGATAATAGTGGTGATAAAGATAATCATCCGGATATGAACGCAGAATCGCTAATGGGAGTGCCGTCGATCACACCTGTTTTTATTGCTTCTCTTCAGGCAATGGAAGTTGTTAAAATTTTATTAAATAGAGGCAATCGGTTCAGCCGGCGGATGCTTTATTCAGATATTGAATTGGGAGAATTTAATTATTTTGATTTTTAAAGTTGATGGCGTCGTAAAAAGTCCCATCTACTGCGTTGTAGTAATTTTTTAGCCACTCAAGATACTACATGTATGATTTATTGTCTGAAAAATTACTACGCCTTGCCATATTTTATGGTATTGGTGGAACTTTTATCTTTGCCATCTGGATACTTTTTACGAAGCCATCAAATTTGAGTGGCAGATATAAAGAAAAAGGACTATGTAAATGTTTTATAAAAAAAATACTGATGGATATCAATTCCCATTAGACGGAGTCGCACAAAAAACACTTGTCTATGGTGAAAAAACATTAATGACGGAATTTATCCTCGAAGCTGGCAGTGCTTTGCCAATCCATCATCATCCTCATGAACAGACGGGGTATCTGGTAAAAGGAAGATTGAAGATGATTATCAATGAAGAGGCATTTATTGCTGAACCCGGAGATTCCTGGTGTATCGGTTCAAATATTAATCATGGTGCAGAAGCACTTGAAAAATCAGTTGCTGTTGAAATTTTTTCACCGGTTCGAGAAGAATATCTGCCATAAAGCATTTCAACAGCATAAAATAGAAATTATTTTGTAACATAAAACGAAACATGAGGTGGTAAATGCAGGTTTTGGTATTATATTTTTCAAAAGGGGGGAATACCCGCAGACTGGCAGAGGCAATTGCTGAAGGCGTTAATTCAATCGAAGGAGCTACGGTTAAGCTCATAACAACCCAAAACGTTACAAAAGATGATTTTATTGAATCTGCCGGCATTATTGCCGGATCACCGGTCTATTTCGGATCAATGGCAGCTGAATTAAAAAAAGTATTTGAAGATTTTGTGAGTGTCCGAAAACAGATGGAAGACAAAGTCGGTGCAGCGTTTACGACTTCCGGTGATCCCACCGGGGGAAAAGAAACGACACTGATGTCTATTCTTCAATGCTTGATGATTTATGGGATGATTATTGCCGGAGACCCCATGTCTGCAACCGGTCACTATGGCACGGCATGTGTCGGTGTTCCGGATACGGATACAATTGAAAACGGTAAAAAACTCGGACAGCGGGTTGCCGAACTGGTAATTAAGTTACGATAATTTTTTGTGATGGAAACCGTTCGTTACCATGTATGGCCTGTAATGAGATGCAGCATGCCATAATTGTGA
>CAZQLG010000360.1:0-3301 GCA_964594105.1 uncultured Desulfococcus sp.
GTCAGGGTGGGGGTCATGTAGAATGTATTCTTTTTTAAACATTTAAATAAAACGATAGAAGAGTGAGGATATCATGAAAAGGAAAAAAACAAACAGTGAAATGATCATCGACGCATTACGGTCCGGCCAGCCGTTGCGGTCACCGGATATCACCCAAAAGGTATCCCAGGCTGCCGGTAAAGATATTAAAATCCAGGATGTTGCCAGCATTCTTGCGAAGCTGAGCAACAGTGATAAATGCGACCTGGGATACCTTATTTCCAAAAAAAAAACCGACAGAGGATATGTTTACAGCCTGGTCAAAGAAGCCTTCAGCCTGACGCCGGAACAAACATATGACCTGACCCGGAAAACAGGCAGAGACCGGTTTACCCTGGATGAAGCTGTAAAAAAACTCCCCGGCCTGAAAAAACATCTCAAATCCGCAAAAACCGGGTTGAACGCACGAAGAGTCGGCCGCAGCATCGTTAAACCAGGCGGTTACCCATCCAAGGGCGGTGACGTTTCTAACGACGCTTTCAGGACCATAATCGCCAACTTTCTGAAAGAGGTCGCTTTCCAGGGCGGTCTGAATGTCAATGTAAACCTGACGATTCAGTTTAAAGGCCTGGGATAACGGCTTTCAAAAAATTATTGCGCGCATTATGATTGAATTAATCGTACGTTATAGATACGCAGATTCCTTTAATATTACGATATCAGAATCTGGCGATTTTCCCTATACCGGCAAACTATCAATTTTGAATACCCAAACAGCCCTGGCACAGCGAAAATTTAAATATTTCGATGTGCCAGGGCTTTCTTCCCCATTGCAATTCCTGTTTGATTTCAAGTAAAGTACCCTTTTGTACGGCTATCACAGAAGATACACTCTGTTTAGGCGTAATGTTATTATCAAAGGCCAAAATTAAATGACGTCTTTTCAGAAAAAAATAGAATTGCTGGCCCCTGCAGGCAATTTTGAAAAACTTGAAACCGCTATCCACTATGGTGCGGATGCGGTTTACCTGGCCGGGAAAGATTTCAGTTTAAGAAATTTTTCCGGTAATTTTACAATTGATGAAATGGCGAAAGCGGTGTCTTTCGCCCATAAAAAAGATGTAAAAGTATATGTGGCCTGCAATATTTATCCACGAACCGATGAAGAATCGGCCATTTCAACGTTTTTGACAGAACTCGGAAAAATTAATCCGGATGCCGTAATTATTGCAGATCCCGGTATTGTCATGCAGGCTAAAAAGATTATTCCCCATATCCCCATTCACCTCAGCACCCAGGCAAACACCACCAGCCGTCAAAGTGCTTTATTCTGGGCGTCACAGGGCGTTGTCCGGGTGAACACCGCGCGGGAACTGTCCCTTGAGGAAATCAAAACACTTGCCGTCAATTGCCCGGTGGAGATTGAAACCTTTGTACACGGGGCCATGTGTATTTCTTACTCCGGCCGATGCCTCTTAAGCAGTTATATGGCCCACCGCGACGGCAACCGGGGAATGTGCGCCCATCCCTGCCGGTGGAAATATTCAGTAGTTGAACAACTTCGCCCCGGCCACTACATGCCGTTGTATGAAGACGACAGGGGGTCGTATATATTTAATTCCAGAGATCTATGCATGATTGACCATATCCCGGAAATGATCAAAGCCGGCATTTCATCTCTTAAAATTGAAGGCCGCATGAAAGGGCTGAATTACCTGACTGCCACTGTGAAAACGTACCGTCAGGCCATTGATTTATATTATATGGCCCCGGATCAGTATTTAATATCGGAAGACTGGCAAAAAGCGCTTGCCGGTATTAATCAACGGGGATATTGTACGGGTTTTTATTTAAATGACCCGGATGCGATTCTGCCGAATTATGAAAAGGACAAACCGGAAAACAATCCGAAATTTGTGGGAAAAATTATAAAAGCAATTGATCGGAGTCGATTTTTTGTGGGTGTCAGAAATAAGATTCAAATCAAGGACACGATAGACATCCTTACGGCCAGCGGGCCAAACCAGGCCAACCGAATTGCTAAAATAATGACCCAAAATAATGAAGAGACCACAGTTGCCCAACCCAACGCCAGTGTATTTATTGAAACCGAATTTCCGTCTAGTTGTGGGCCAGGTGATATCATACAAAAAACAAACACAGGGAGCTGAAAAACTATTGCGTAATGGAAACATTTTCAATTGATGATTTAAGCATCACCACGGAAAAACAGGGCGCTGACAAATATATCAAGATCAGCTACCCGTTCCGATATGGTAAATATTCGGAAATAAAATCAGGCAACTATACCTTTCAGTTCAACTTAAACGGTGAGATTAAAACCATACAGGGACGGGGCGAGGGATGGCTGGATGCATCGGAGTGGCTGAAACGAAATCCCGGAAATGACTGGACCTACTTTGCCGCCGGCGGTTACACCGGCGCCTATGATTTTACCGGAGAATACTATGTACCGTGCCTGCCCTATGACAGTAACGGCATTTTCGGTCATAACCGATTTGACAGCCCGGAAGTTGCCAATGCGTTTGAGTCTTGGCACCAGCTGATTGACCGGCTGAATGCCATTGACAAAACCGGTATACCCCGCAAAATAAATAATTTTATCAATCGTGTTCTTTTAATGGGGCCGGATAGACTTTCACAACGGTCACAGCAGCTTCATGATATTATCGGCGGTCAGGTGTCTGTACTGCCGCCGGATACCCGCCATGTGGAGTATGATGTCATTCCCTTAACAATCGCTGACGGGTGCCTTTATAATTGCGGGTTCTGCCGGGTAAAATCCGGCAAGGGCTTCAAACCCCGTAAACAAGAGAACATCCTCAACCAAATTTACCAGTTAAAACGCCTCTATGATAAAGACATCGCAAACTATAATGCTATTTTTCTGGGTCAGCATGATGCACTTTTTGCCGGCGCAGAACTTATTGAATTTGCCGCCAGGCAATCTTACGAAATATTCGAATTTAAAAATTCGGTGATTAAAGATCCAAGGCTTTTCCTGTTTGGCAGTGTTGATTCCATTTTTCGGGCAGATGAATCCCTTTTGAAAATGCTAAACAAACTGCCCTATGACACATTTATTAATATCGGACTCGAATCCGCAGATCCAGCGACATTTGAAATGATTCAAAAACCGCTGGACAAAAAAAAAGTTACCCGGGCATTTCACAAAATAATGGCAATCAATAAACAATACAATAAAGTGGAAATATCCGCCAATTTTTTGTACGGCGCGGACCTTCCGGAAACTCACATGCCATCTATTTTAGAACTCACCCGTAACCAGCTGGATCATTTT
>CAZQLG010000361.1:0-3296 GCA_964594105.1 uncultured Desulfococcus sp.
CAATGATAGCTTCGCAAAAAGCCCAACTTCTGCGTTGCATTAAATTCTTCGTCACTGCGGAGTAGCAAGCTACACCTCATTCCTCTGAATTTATGCGTCTTGCCAATTTTATAAGATTGGTGGAGCTTTTTTCTTTGCTATCGAAATTCGATTGTTTAAGAGACTGTCAATGAAGACAACAAAAATTATTCTTTATTTTATTTTATTCATATTTAGTTTAATGGCCGTTTCATCCGGCGCGCATAATCCGTTTACAGCCGAGTCGGAAAATCAGTATACCGACGCCCCTGCATTTAAAAGTAAGCTGTTTGTAAAAATTATTGCCTGGCAGCATCAATTAAAGGAAAAGATGTCCAGGCTGGTTCGGGAAGCCAAAACGACCCGGAGCATGAAGCCAATATTCTTTCTTGTCGCAGCGGCGTTTGCCTATGGTTTCATTCACGCGGCTGGTCCGGGACACGGAAAAGCCCTGGCAGTGACCTATGTTTTATCGCAGCGCCCGTCATATGTGAATGGACTGGTGTTTGGGAATTGTATGGCTTTTTTTCACGGGCTTTCCGGTATTATTTTTGTTCTTGTTGTGCGCCTGATTTTACATGCAAATATTATTAAAAATCTTGAAAATGTTACCCGCATAACGCAACTCATCAGCTACAGTATGATTTCCTGTTTTGGTGTGGGGCTGTTTTTATTTGGTATGTATCATCTGATCACGCAGCGGAATCAAAACCAACGTATTTCACAGTCACACCAAAATCGGCAGGCGGTTCATCCCATCATTTCAGCAGTCGTGGTTGGTGGTATTCCCTGTCCCGGCGTGGTGATGGTCATGCTGTTTGCGCTGTCCATGGATTTAATCATACTGGGCGTTGTTTTGGGGCTTGCCATTTCCATGGGAATGGCACTGACCGTATCCATTGTGGTTATGCTGGCCATATCCGGGAAATCGGTTTCATTGGCGGTTGCCTCAAAAAATGAAGACCGGATGATCCGGGTGGAAAATGTAATGAGGATTGTTGGCGGACTGGCATTGACTGCCATTGGCTCTGTGTTTCTGGCCGCCATTATTTGATGTTGATGCTCTCGTAAAAAGTATATAGATGGCTAAGGTAAAAGTTCCATATACAAGGCGTAGCGATTTTTCAGACAAGAAATCATACATGTAGTATTTTGAGTGGCTGAAAAATCGCTACAACGCAGTAGATGGGACTTTTTACGACGCCATCAGGTTTAACTATCCTTTAATTCATGCCGCATAATTTTTCCCACCGGACTTTTGGGCAGGATGTCCCTGAAATCAATTATTTTTGGCACTTTGTATGATGCCAGGTGCTGTTTGCAAAAGTCGATAATGTCCTGTTCAGACACTTTTCCCATGTAATCGATTTTAAGGGAGATGACCGCCTTCACCGTTTCTCCCCGATAGGGATCCGGATGACTGACAACGGCGACCTCTTCCACTGCCGGGTGGAGATAGAGCACATTCTCGATTTCCATGGGGGCGATATTGTACCCGGATGCCACAATCAGGTCTTTGATGCGGTCAACAAAATGGACAAAATCCTGTTCATCGATATATCCCCGGTCACCGGTCCTCAACCATCCATCCGGGAGAAAAACAGCTTCGGTCTCTTTGGCTTTATTCAGATATCCGGCTGCCACCTGCAGGCCCCGGTAGCAGATTTCACCTTCCACATCGCGGGTCACGATATTTCCCAACGCGTCCGTGATTTTTACTTCAGAATATACCGGAATGCCGATAGACTCGTTCTTTTCTTTAATTCCGGGTACGGAGATAATCCCCCCGCTGTTGGTTTCCGTCATCCCCCATCCGTTGAGCAGCGAAATTCCGGTCAGTTCTTTCCATTGCTTCTGAACCTCAATCGGAACCGGCGCCGCACATCCGATGCTGGCCTTGATACTGCTCAAATCATAAAGGTCGATCATGTCCGGCCGGGACATTAAGGCGATGAAAAAGGTCGGTGGTGCAAAAATTACGTTTACCCCGTATGTTTTGATAATTCTGAAAGAATCTTCAAGGTCAAACATCGGAATGGGAATAACGGTCCCCCCCTGATAAAGGGTCGGCAGCTGGTGCAACAAGTAGCCGGAGGTATGAAACATGGGCATGATTGAAAAATTGACTTCCCGGCCTTCCCAGGAGCGAAACGCGTGCGCATGTGTCAGGGAATTGAACACCAGATTAAAGTGGGTTTCAATAACTCCCAGGGGTTTGCCGGTTGTTCCCATGGTATAAAGCAACAGCGCCTGATCTTTTTTGGGGTCCACTGGTTCCGGCTCTTCAAGTGGTGTGTACTTCTCGATGGATTCAAAAAAGTCGATGGTTCCGTCAATCTTCTGTTTAGGGGTTTCCCAAAAATATTTCAAAGATTTCGGTATAATGGTTTCCGGAGCCCCCCAGTCTTTGACGTTGGTGACGATTATATTATCAATTTGAGCGGTGTCTTTTAATCCGGCCACTTTGTCATACAGGATATCAAAAATAAAAATATTACGGGCACCGGAATCTTTTATCTGGTAAGCGATTTCATCTGTCTGATACATGACATCAATAGGGGTGTGGATTGCGCCGATCATGGTGACGGCATAAAATGCCACGATATGCTGCAGAGAGTTGGGAAGCATGGTGGCAACCACATCACCCTTAACGATGCCAAGGCCCTTGAGCATGGCCGCATATCGGCAGATCAGGTCATCTAAATCCTGGTATGAGATTTTTTTGTCTAAAAAAATAACAGCGGTTTCATCGGGATGGCTTCTAGCGGTATTCCGAAACAGCTGGTAAATAGATACCCTGGGAATGAGGGGGAGGGCTTCCATAAACCAGCTTGGATGGCTGATGACATAGGCGTCTTCCGGAGAATAGCCCTGGCCTTCCTCAATCCATTTTTCCGGATATTCAAGGCTTTGATAACAATCCGTCAGCGCTTTATCAAAAAAGTCAGCGCCTGTTTGAAAACGCGGAAGCATTATATTCTTCATTCAATTTCTCCTTTATGGTAAGGGCTCGCCTTGAATCAGATGGCCGTCTGTTTTGCCGAATAAGCAGATATTCATGATGCGGTCGGCCTGGGGAATATCTTTCAGTTCACCGGTAAACGTCAATTTGGCTTCCGTCATATCGATGATTTCCTGGGACACCCGCTGGTGTTTTTCCTGAAGCCCGGCAATCAGGTCAAACGGGTTGGCATTGGTCGGGCAAATTTCGTTGCAGGCATAACAGGTGATGCACTGATCAATCACCGGTGTATGCTTTCCGTTTATCATATCCGTCA
>CAZQLG010000362.1:0-3249 GCA_964594105.1 uncultured Desulfococcus sp.
TTTCCTTTTTCGCAACTTCTACAATACGCATGGCCGGCGTACCGACCACCAGCATGGGCACGGCGTTTTTGATCACTTTATCCGCAGGAAAGGCCTGGCGTAAATTTTCAAGAAATTCCGTCATCATCTCTTCGGCTGCCTCCTCCATGGAAGCAAGATACTTCTTTTTTTTCCCTTTTTGAACGTAAAACCCCGGCGCTTCCGCCGGATCATGGATAACATGGAGAACCAGCAGCTGTGCATCCAGCTTATCCGCCAAATTGCCGGCAAACAGCACTGCTTTTTTTGAAAACGAGGTAAAATCCACAGCGACCAGCAATATGTCCTTACTCTTTGTTTTCTTTGCCATCTATACGCCTCCTGACAGGGTTGTTACTGGGTATCAACTACGTAAATGATATATAAGAAGTCTTTTATTAGCGCGAAAAAACAAAAATGAAAATTGTGTGATGCCTGGGAAAAAGCAGCCGTATATTGTGCCGCCGCTTATGCGGCAATAAATTGAAATCAACTTCATACAATTATTCTTCAATATCGAATGAAGATCGTATTGTCAATATGGCTTTTTGCTCCAAATCGTCTAAACATAAGGGCTTTTAGACATAGCAGGCACGTTTGCCGCAATCCGAACTCCAGGGTGAGGTCACAACTTTTGAATTATTTATCACAAAAATTGCATTTAAAAAACAACGCATTAAAATTAATTATTTTGGCATTTACAACTTACAATACCCGTCCTGCAGTTTTGAAAGCGAATCTTTTGAAGGAGTCCGAACGTTTTATTTTATTAAAATTGGAAATTTTCCTCGCAATCAGAATTGCATGCTGATAATCCACATATCGACAACCGTCTCCAATTTCGTGGTTGAAAATTCTGGTAAGTCTTGTTTTGGGATTTCTGATTCTATCCGGGTTTGAAAATCTTGATATTCGGCTGACTGGATACGGATGCTTTAACGGTTTTAGCATGGCTGTTACCACACGGTTATCCGCAAGCAGCCATGCTTCCAGCTCTTCCCGAATGCACACCGGAAAGACTTTGCTTAAATCTACATTTTCAGCTTGCAAAGACCGAAAAATGGCTTGGCGGTCTTCATGCCGACAGGGGCGCATGCCTTTTTCACGCCAGGCCGGGTAAAGATCCCATACTATGATGACTTTTTCACACTCATCCAGCAAGACTTTAGCCACAGCCCCGCAATTTTCAACCAGTTTTTTCTTGTTGTCCAGCGTGCTTGGAATAAATTCAATCGCCGGATTAAGCATTTGAACCAGATAGCGACAAACCTGAACGTCCGGCCCATCAGGACCACACTCGAAAATAAATCCTATCTTCATACCTTAGCTCCGCTTCAGCTTTCCCATGGTGTACAGCTTACCCGGTGAGAACTTTTCAGACCATTCTTCAAGTGATTTTTGTGAGGCAGGTCTTGTGAATACCGGCGACCCGGAAGTATCTCTTTCCACAACAACAAGCTGGGGCAGGTTTAAGTATTTATTCATATTTAAATTTATAAGCCAAACTTATTTGATGAATATTATTCAACCATATTGCCAAAACTGCCCACACCCCGGAAAAAGTTTTCCCTGCTGAATCTGTGTCGATCAATAAGGAGAGGGAAACTCCCATCTCGCCTGTATCCAACTCGATATGCACGGGATCGGGGTTTGTAGAACAGGGCAACAGTCCATAAAATGAACCTGCACGAACCTGAGATTTATGACGACATAGAAAATATCGCGCATATCATCGCGCTGATGTATCGTTACCACAAAACAGGGGTTGTTGTTTTTCGTTGCACAGCTAAAAACCTTGACAAACGGCAAAATACAAGTATTTTATAATCACGCTTGTTAAAACACGATAACATATAGAGAAATATAATATCCCGGTTATCCATAAAGCTAAAGTGACATTGCGTTATACATTTAAGAATACAGACAATTTGTCGGGATAAGCCTTTTAGGCTAAAATTGTTATAAATTCAGTTGATTAGACAATTATTACTTTAGTGAAATGCATAACGATATAAAATATTTTTGGTTTTTTTGTTATCGTAAAAAATAATCCGCTTACATATATTAAAAATTTTTATTGATCAGGGTTCTTTACCCTTAATCTTGGAGGTTGATATGCCCGTAGCCGGAAAAAAATATTTTTTTATCAGTTCTTTGGCAAAAGGACTTAAAGTATTGGAACTTCTATCTGAAAACGAAACGATGACGGTCACAGGTGTTGCCGAATCTTTAGGAATCAACCGGGCAAGCAGCCACCGGTTTTTGGCCACCTTGAGAGAGCTCGGATACGTGGAAAAGGATGAAAACGCCAAATATAGCCTATCATTCAAGCTCATGGAACTGGGCGTGCGAGTTTTGGGGCGGTTTGAAATCCGGGATATCGCCCGCCCTTTTTTAAAGGGACTCTCCACCAGTTTTAATGAAACCATCAATCTAGGGTTTTTCAACGGGAAAAAAATAGTCCACATCGACAAGATCGATAGCCTTGAACTTTTAAGGATCGACGCTTCTCTGGGGACATCTGCCCCGGCCTACAGTACTGCCATTGGCAAGAGCATTCTGGCCCATTTATCAAAAAAACAACTTGAAGACTATTTTGCAAACACAGAACTCAGGCCCTTGACACCGAATACAGTCACCTCGAAAGATCTTTTGTTGAAGGAACTGGCGAGCATCAGGGGGCACGGTTGTGCCATCGATGATGAAGAGTTTGTTGCCGGCCTGCGATGCATCGGAGCACCTGTTTTCGACTACACCGGCAAGGTTAACTATGCAATCAGTGTTTCCGGTCCGGCGGTGCGGATGGGCAACAAACGGGTAGAAGAAATACAGCACAAGCTGATAGACGTTTGCCAACGTCTATCAAAACGCTTGGGTAATATATCGGGTTAAATGTTCCTATCTGTCAAAAAACCAACGCCTTCCCCTTCACCGAATCCACTGTAAGACGCCACCCAATCTCAATCCTCCGATGCTCGCATCCCTGCTGATCATCCGACCCCCAGTGGCTTAACCAGAAAACCTGCAAGTGTCCCTCCATTCCACAATCATTTACAAGAAGCCAACATGTAAAAAAAACTTTTTGTCTAAAATTTGAAGACAGTATTCTCTTTATGTGTGAAACTATCTTTAAGTTTTTATTAAAAATTTTATTTCGGGTAAATTAAAATACAATATCTAATCCATTATTACCAATCTATTCAATATTTTATATAATACCGTAAATAAAAT
>CAZQLG010000363.1:0-3247 GCA_964594105.1 uncultured Desulfococcus sp.
CACCGGCTTTTTCCTGGAGCAACAGCAAAATAGGACTGGCGACATACACAGAAGAATATGTGCCAACGATAATCCCCACAATCAGTGCTAAAGAAAAATCATGAATAATATCCCCACCGAGAAGAAACAGTGAAGCAAGAACAATCAGGGTTGTTAAAGAGGTTAAAATCGTCCGGCTCAACGTTTCATTAATGCTTTTGTTAATTATTTGATCAATCGGCAGCCGGTTGTATCTTTTCAGATTTTCCCGAATCCGGTCATAAACAATAATCGTATCATTTAAAGAATACCCGACGATGGTCAAAAGTGCGGCAACAATCGGCAAAGTAAATTCAATATCTAAGATGGAAAAAATGCCAATGGTAATCATCACATCATGAAGCAGTGCGACAACCGCGCCCATGGCATATTTAAGTCTTAGCTGCCAGAACAGGATCAGCGTAACAATCAAAGCAACGGCAATGAGAAAAGGAATACTGACCGCAAACAAGGTAAAGAAATAAACCGCCCCGATCAGCGACACGGCCATGACCCCGCTTAACACCCACTTGAGTTCAAACCTGCCGGAAATATAAATCGTGATAAACAAAAGGGTATAAAACAATGCAAACAATGCTTTTTCCTGAAGATCCTTGCCCACCTGCGGCCCGACCATCTCGACGCGACGAATTTCAATACCCGTGCCGGTGGCTGTCTCTACCGATGCTTTAATGTGTTCAGAAAACCCCTTGTCCGTGATCAAGGTCTGATTGGTATGCACCAGGAATTCATTATCGTCTTTTTCTCCGAATTGCTGGACAGCAGATCTGCCTATACCCAACTCGGCAAGCCCGACCTTAATATTTTTAATGGTGACCGGCTTATCGCATTTAATCTGAATGATGGTGCCGCCCGCAAAATCGATGCCGTAATTCGGACCACCGTGAACGATTAAAGAACCAATGCTCACCAGGATAAGAATCGCTGAAAACACAAAGGCAATGGTCCTTTTTCCGATAATATTAAGATTGATACCGGGTTTAATAAACTCCATTAACGCATTCCTTTTTTAGATACTTAAAGATTTAACGCGAACCTTAATATACAGATAATCAAAAACCAGACGAGAAATAACCAAAGCGGTAAACAGACTGGCCAGAACCCCAAGGCTCAATGTAACAGCAAATCCTTTGACCGGTCCGGTGCCAAACTGGAAAAGGACCAGGGCCGCAATCAGTGTGGTGACATTGGCATCCAGAATGGTCAAACTGGCGCGTTCAAAACCGGTGGTAATTGAGGCAATCGGCGTTTTGCCAAGCCGCATCTCTTCCCGGATGCGCTCGAAAATAATTACATTCGCATCCACTGCCATACCGATGGTTAAGATAATTCCGGCAATACCCGGCAGGGTCAGGGTCGCCTGAAAAGCCGCAAGTCCTCCGGCGATCAGCAGTATATTTAAAACCAGTGCGAAATCCGCAATCAGTCCGGCACCCTTGTAATAAATGATCATAAAAAGCAGCACAAAAATACCGCCCACCACCATCGAATAAAGGCCCTTACTGATGGAGTCATGCCCCAAAGAGGGACCCACCGTTCTTTCTTCAATAATTTCTACCGGCGCCGGCAACGAACCGGCTCGCAAGATGATGGCCAGGTCGTGTGCTTCCTGAGCATTAAAACTGCCGGTGATGCGTGCACTCCCGCCGGGAATTTTTTCCTGAATGGTCGGTGCGGAATAGACTTTATTGTCCAAAACAATGGCCATTCGTTTCTTGACATTCTCACCCGTGATTCTTTCAAATATCTTGGCGCCTTTTCGGTCAAAATCAATGGATACGTAAGGCTCATTAAATTGTGAATCAATCTGAACACGCGCATCCGTCAGGTAGGCCCCGGTCATCAGCGTCCGTTTCTTTACCAGATACGGCTGTTTTTTGACAGCGGCCGGTTCCTTATCGGAATCGACTGCCTGATAAAGGATTTCACTGCCCGGCGGCACATTGCCATTTAATGCAGCCCCTAAATCATGTTCTGCATCCAGTAATTTGAATTCCAGCAAAGCGGTCTTCCCAATAAGATCCTTGGCGCGCTCCGTATCCTGGATACCGGGAAGCTGAATCTGGATACGCCGTTCTCCCTGCACACGAATATCCGGCTCACTCACGCCAAACTGATCTATCCGGTTTCGGATGGTTTCCAGGGCCTGTTCCGTAGCCTGCTTCTTGATCTGAGCCACCCATCCGTCGGACAATCCGATTTCAACCGTTCTCGTTCCATTCTCCAGCGCGCTGGACAGGATTTTAACATCCGGGTAATTTTTCTCTAAAAGGTCATCAATCTTTTCAAGATCATTGGGGTCCATTAATTTAATGGACAGCGCTTTTTTCCCGGAATAATCAATCCCTTTATGCCGGATCTTGTCCTTACGAAAAGAATCTCTCAGCTCGTTTCGAATCCGTTCCACAGTGCTTTCCACTGCTTTTTCAGTTTTTACTTCCAGAACAAGATGCATGCCTCCCTGAAGGTCAAGCCCCAGGTTAATCTGTTTGTTCGGCCACCACCCCGGTTTAAACGTCGGGATGACATAAATGACTGCCACAATCAATACCAGTCCGATAACTGGAATTCGCCAGGAAAAATCTTTCAATGCATTTGCCCTTTCATCTGTCTGTTGTTACAATCGCTATCTTTAAATACGAATTGTTCCGGATCGCACGATGCCGCATCTTAATTTTTATTGCGAGCTTCCTTGTATCATTTTTATTTTTTTAAAATCAAGTTTTCTTATTTGACAGTCCCGTAAAAAGTCGGATTCCGATGGCAAAAAAAAAGCGCCACCAATCTCATAAAATTGGCAAGGCGCGCAAATCCTGAGTGATGACTCGTACTTAGCGTACTATGAAGAAGCGAAGGATGCAGCGCAACAAAGAATTTGGACTTTTTACAACGCCGTCGTTATTTATTAAGGCCGGCAAGCGTACCCCGGGTCACTTTAATTCTCACTTTTTCTGCAATCTCAATCGTTGTCGTGGTTTCATCCAATGATGTTATCTGGCCATGAATACCACCGCTGGTAATCACCCGATCGCCTTTTTTAAGATTCGCAATCATTTCCTGGTGTTCTTTGGCCTTTTTTTGCTGGGGCCGGATCAGCAAAAAATAAAAAATAACAAACATTAAAATAATCGGTATAAAGGCACCCAGTCCGCCGCCAGCCGATGCCTGCCCACCGGAACCGCCGAACTGACCCATTGCGTATGCTGTA
>CAZQLG010000364.1:0-3242 GCA_964594105.1 uncultured Desulfococcus sp.
ATAGACGGAGAATTTCATCTTTTTCGGCCCCATGTATTTCTTTGGCATTGCCCAGGGCCGTCACGGAGACCGCATCGTGAAAATCAGACTCCATGTTTAAACTGCTGTTGATCAATATTGCAACCCTTGGATCCGCCGATAGATTTGCAAATTTTCGCGTGGTTCGAGAGGTGATAAAAAAAATCTCTTTAAGGTCTTTTTTGCCTACAAACGCAACCAAGCTGGCGTAGGGTTGTCCGGAATGATGAGTGGATAAAACGCCCAGTTTTTGGTTAGTGAAAAGTTCTCGTATCTGTTCTTTAATGTCTTGATAATGCGCCATGTTAATCTATCACCTTCATCAGCTCGGGAATGGTATTTTTTGGGCTGATCTTGTACCAGGCATTTTCGATGTTTCCGTTTTCACTGATGAGAAATGATGACCGGATGATACCCATAAAGGTTTTACCGTACATCTTTTTCTCACCCCAAACACCATAAGCTTCCGCAATTTTATGATCCGGATCAGAGAGAAGAGAAAAGCCCAGGTTGTGCTTGTCATCAAATTTTTTCTGTGTTTCGGGTTTGTCCGGACTGATTCCTACAATGGCTATGTTTTTGCTCATTAGTTCTTTCAGTGCGTCCCGCACATTCTTTGCCTGAGTGGCTCAGCCGGAGCTATTTGCTTTGGGGTAGAAATAAAGAAACAGTTTCTTTCCGGTAAAATCGGAAAGCCCAACCTTCTGACCGTTCTGATCTTTAAGGTCAAAATTAGGGGCCTTGTCTCCCGAATTAAGTGTTTTCATGATCGACCTCCTTTCTTAAAAGGATAATCGGTTTATTGACGGATTGTCAAATCCAATGTAAGTTTTAAAACATAATCATTTAAGATTATTCTCCTTATTACACAATATCTACTTGTTGGACTATCGTTCCATAGGATTGGCTACCCCCATTTCTTCCAGGCGCAAATGTTGGGATCGCTATATATTGTTATCATTTGCGAATGATAGTGTATTCTTTTCACTCAAACCCTAGACCATCTGTATATCGTCTGTGGCAAGGTCTTCAGACAGATAAATATTTGGAGTATGATATCGCAACCAATTGAACCGTCATTAGATTTCCAGAGATAAAGCAAATGTACAATCAAGGCCAAGCTCGGATCAGACACATCCCAGGTTTTTGAGGTGGCTGATATCTTGAGAGCCTTACAAGCTATCCCAAACCAAGCTATTCAAGAATCTAATTGTAGAAATCTATTTTGGAAAAATCGGCTTTTTATGCAAGCTTTACTTGACATTTTGACATATTTTTATTAGTAATTAGCATTAAATGTGTAAATTTTAATTTACACTATTTTTGGGTCAGGCTATTTGTGAATTCATAAATATAGCTGTCTCAATTCATGAAAGGGGGAAAGATGTCTTGGGAGGGAAAAAAAATCAAGGGTTTGGCTAAGGAAAAAAACATCACCCTGATAAAACTTGCTGAACAAATTGGAGTTTCTCGCCAGGCAGTCAATGATTGGATCAATGGAAAAATCCCGAAAGGGAATCATCTGATTGCTTTGTGTCGAATTCTTTCAGTCAACCCGGAAATTTTCTTCAGTGATGACAGCTCCGAAACCATCTCCATGCCGGTGCACCGGACTCGTAAAAAAGCCAAGGTAAATGAGCATATGCAGCAGGATGCCATGATGATGGTTAAGGAATATAAAAACCTATTTAAAAACATTTCCGATTCAGTTGTTGTTCCGGTGATCAGAACCATAGGTCGAGATGAAGAAATCGCCTTCAAAATTGCTGAAAAATTAAGAACCATCTCCGGTGTTAAAAATGACGCACCCATGGATTATGGAGATGCTTTTCACCTGTTAGATCAATTGGGTATCACCACAATTTTTAGGTGTTTTCCTGAAAGTGTTAAAGACTATGCCTTCTATACCCGTATTCATGGCCACCGGGTAGTTTTCGTAAACAATTCCACCAACGTGCTAGATTTGATTTTTCCAGTATTGCATGAAGCCGTTCATGCCATCAGAGACGAAGCTTATACGGATGGTTTTTATGATGACCAAGAAGAAAAATTTTGTGATAACGTGGCCAACTATGTGCAGTTCCCGGATGAATATGTGAAATTTGTTTTTGAAGCAATTAATGAGTTGCCGATCAGTCACAAAGTCAACAATCTAAAAATATTCGGCCGAAAATACAGTCATTCATTGTTCGGTATATATAAACGGTTAATAGCAATTGCACCTAGTCTTAAGCTCAATATCGGCGGAGCGGATACCAATTTAAAAAAAGAATTTCGAACGATAGGTGATATTCTTTTTGAAGATGATGATCCGAAATCATTCGTGGAACTATTATCCACACTGACTCCAAGATTCATCAATACATTACAAGAACAAATTGAGAACATCTCTTACAGAAGATTAGGCCAATTGTTGGGCCTTGAAAGTGCTTTGGATGCAAAAGAAATAAAAACAATATTGACCGAGAACTGATTCTTCTGATTACAGATATGTATATTTTATGCGACACATGCAGCGTTCTTATGCTCATCAGAATAGCCCCGGACATGTTTATAGACCCAAAATTTGAAAGTGTCACCATCAGTGATGTCGTTAAAGAGATCTTTCGTGCCCAGAAATTCAAAAACAGATATCCCTGGCGCAACCGCTATAAGTCCAATATCAAACCGCTTGGTAATGCCGTGTTGAAAACTGATGATTTCAAGCTTTATTATCAAACGATCAATAGCCAAATCAGCTCTGGAATTATAAACAGCAAAACCCGATATTACTTTGACTTGAGCAAAGTCGATCAACGCATTGTCGCATGTGCCCTTGCAAACAATTTTCGCATCACGACCGGAGATAAGGATCTGATCGAATATTACCTGCAACAGTTCTCAAACAATCCCGATGAAATTATTTCCCCTTTAG
This sequence comes from uncultured Desulfococcus sp., assembly GCA_964594105.1. Lineage (GTDB taxonomy): Bacteria > Desulfobacterota > Desulfobacteria > Desulfobacterales > Desulfosalsimonadaceae > SURF-3. Next base: position 2,933 of record CAZQLG010000364.1, read on the forward strand.
GTATGATCAATATCTGGCTGAAAAAAGGTTTGATATCATGGGACGAAAAATTACAGACCATCTTAGAAGACTGGAACAAATGTGATGAAGCGCCGCAACCCAGAACGGAAATTAAAAAATTCCAAAACTTAACCGGTTATAAATATCTAGGAACATAAAAACTTGATATTTATTAATTATTTTAAGATGATTTCACGGTAAGTGTTCTGCCCCGGATGGGATCACGCCAATTATATGTTTTCGCCATATTTCCCTCTCAAAAACACAACGGGTATTAGAAAAACTAGTACCATAAATCATAAAATCTAAT
>CAZQLG010000365.1:0-3231 GCA_964594105.1 uncultured Desulfococcus sp.
TTCTTGTTCTTGTTGCTCTTTTGAGATTCGAAGGTGCCTTGTTCTGAATAATCGGAAAACAAACCGCTTGGGATCATGAGTCAAGCAATCTCTGTCATTGAAAATTTATCATAATATAATCCTTTGAGGTCAATCTCTGGATGGCGTTTCAATTAACCTGTAGGCAAGAGAGTATGAAAGCAAACTTCCAGTGGGGGCTTCTTTCCAAATTTCCTCGCAGTGAGCGGCATCATATATCTGTTTCTCGTTCGGGAATTTTTCCGCAATGGAATCAATGATCCGGATTTCTTCATCACTGAGCGGTTCTGATGCGGATTCGTCGGATTGCTTGATTTCACCGACAAGGTCTTTATAATTGTTCAACTGGGGTCCATAAGGCAGGGCTGCATATGTTGAACCTGTCATACTTTTACCCAGTTCACGAAAAGACGCCATATCCGCATACCACAGGTATTTTGCGAGAAACAGAAATTTATCCCCTTTTTTCAGCAAGTGTTTTCCCAGTATTTTTTCAAAGTGTTTTGCCACCCGCTTAATGCGAGGCAGGGAAAGAGCTCGGTTTCCGGTATAGGTATTTATGGAACAGACGTATTTTTTTTCAAGATATGATCTTAACAAATTATCCATGGAACTGCTTTGAATATTACCCAATTCCCACCGCTTAATACTGGCAACACCCACGCCCATTTCTTCTGCTAATTTATCCTGCGTTAACTTTTTGGCCTGGCGCAGGGAACGGATTTCATCGCCTGTCAGCAGGTTCATTTTTGCCCGGTATGCATCGGCAATCTGTCGCTGAACCTGGCCTGCTGCTTTTACATCACTGGCTGTCATGCCGCACTCAGGGCAGACATGTGCCGTAACAGCCACTGTCAGTTCAACATCTCTGAACGTAGTTGTTTTTGTCTGTTGTTTTAATTCCATGGGGCCGTGCCCCATGGGGCATGCCTTGGTCGTCATTTTTATTCTCCCTTTTTAAACGGCCGATCTTTATGGAACGAAACCAGCCAGAGCGTCCCGCCTGAAAGGGCAAACTTTAAATATACGTTGTTTTCAAGCATCGCAAAATCCACAACAAATGCAAAAAGTTCTATGTTTTGAATCGCTGCTTCATAAGATTTCTGCGGCGGCCGTGAGCCGGTATAGTGGTCAGATGAAATGTCATTTAATAATTTATCGAGAATAACTTGTAGCTCTGTGGTGATATCATATCCCAGTTCAATGGCATCTGCTGCCAGGGAAACCGCATCCACAATTTCAATTCGACCATCCAAAACAGCTTCTTTTGCTTCCCGTATTTTATTGAACAGTTCTTTTTTTGACGGTCGCTTTATCATGAATATAGTATCAATTGATACTTTGTCAATGGTTTTTTATTTGCTGTTAAAATCACTTATGGTTAAAAGTGTCACATCTTGAATTGTGAATTACTTCCGCCAGCCTCAAACACCATAATTCACAATTCAAGATGTGACACCGCTATTGATATTAAACCCGGCGTTTTCAAGAAAGTTATTCAAGGATTCCGGGGAATCAGCGATATAGCAGGCATTTTCGTTATATTCATAACATTCGTTAAATAGCTCCAAAGCACTGTATCCAATGGTTGGATTGTCATTCTCGTTCATTTAAATACTCCTTGCTTTGTATAAATTGATTAACCTTCGATTACAAATCCAACCCAGCCCCATGCTTTTTCAACCACATCTTACGGTCACTATAATCGGGCATGACCTTATCCACTTCATTCCAAAAGGCATCTGAATGGTTTCTCTGGTGCAGGTGACACAGCTCATGGACCACCATGTAATCGATTATTTTTGGAGGTGCCATCATGCACTTCCAATGAAAGGCGAGTGAATTCCCCTTGGTGCAACTCGCCCAACGATACCCCAGCTCCTTTACTGCTGTCCCAGAAGGGCTGACCCCAACTTTTAGGGAAAAATAGGCTACTCGCCGGCTTAAACGCTTTTCACCTTTTGCTGAATAAAATATTTCAAAAGCCTGCCTTGCCGCACCTTCACCGCCTTTCTCAATCAAAGAACGTTTCAGACAAAAACGGCCCTCTTTCATTTGCAAATCACTATCTTGCCCGTTAACCAGTGCCAGACGATAAGAGCGCCCCAGGTAGAGAAAAGTTTCACCATTCACCCATTCACGTACAACAGCCGTAGCATTCAGATCACGCCATTCGGCCAAATTCCGATATATCCACATGCGTTTGCTTTCAACCACCGCATCCACCTGCTCAGGGGTAAATCCTTTGGGGGGACGAACAGCGACAACGCCATTTCGTTCAATAACAATATCCGTGGTTTTTCTGTCTGTGCCGGGCAACAGACTATAATCAATATCCTTTACTCGTCGTGCGTTCATTCTTAATTTCCTTCTATGTAACTTATTCATAATCGATTGAAATGATAGATATGTTATTTTTTGATATAGTGGTAAATCGTCACAATGAAACGCTTTTTAACAATTCATCATGTCGATTTTTTGCCAGTTTCATAATTTCCACCGCTACCCGCTCTCGGTTTTCTTTAAGCTCATTGATATCGGTTAACATTAATGCGGTTTTAATCTTGCTGCGGGTTTGCTTCTGTTTATCAGCATTCGTCCAAAAATCAATGCTGCCAATGCTTTCTTGTAATGTATCAACAATTGCTTCCATCAATACCTTCATTTTGGCTTTGGCTTTACCGGGGACCTTCCCAGCTGCAAAGGCCTCGTTAGCAATATGCGAATAAAAGGTCGTGGCTTCCTTGCTCATCCCATCTTCACCGGTTTTGCGGCCCTCTATCGCTTCTATCCGTAATTTCTCCAACTCATCGGCCAGCAGATCCCATTGATCCTGATGCTGGTCGATCAAATTCTCTACTTTTTCAGATAAACTTTTATAAAAAGCCGGGTCTTCATCATGATGCACTGTGCAATGCTTGCGGATGGCATGTTCCATTTCACTGGCTTTGGCCTCAGAATTTCCGGCCGCGTGCTTGTGTAAATTTTCGATAAAATCATCAGCCAACAGCTCAACCGGCGGTACCATAGGGTTAATGCCCAAGCTGATCAAATGGGCATTGATCAGGTCTTTTACTTTCTGCCCCGCATCGCCAAGACTCAAACTGGTATCTTTATACCGCTCTTTGGCGACACGTAAAATATACCCAAATCGCTTCGCCGGCACCCGAAAAGAATGCGCGGCCTGATGCGGCAGAATAATATCCATGCTCA
>CAZQLG010000366.1:0-1297 GCA_964594105.1 uncultured Desulfococcus sp.
TCATTTCACTGTCACCGGTGCCCCAGAACTGTTCCGGTTCCGGGTTCAGCCAGATAACCCGGCGGCATTTGGAACGCATTTCATTTAGAAGCTGTTCGCAGGGGTTATGATAGTTGGTGCGGGCATCACCCACAATAATGAGCGTAGTTTTTTTTGACAGCAGATTGAGGTGGTCCCGGTGAAACTGGGTCAGCATTTCCCCGTAATCCGTGTGTGCGTCAAAATTGATATTCGTGTCTGTGATGACTTTTTCAATGGCCTTGTTGACCTCATGCTTTTCAAAAATATCTGTAATGTTAGTCGGGCCGGCGACAAAAGCAAAACTTTTTACATCGGAAAAACAGTCCTGCATGGAGTAGATCATGTTTAACATGAATCGGGCAGCAGACCATACGGAACCGGAGACATCGCAAAGAGTGACGATTTTTGATTTCCGAAGGGGCCTCTGGCGGTAGCAGATTTCAATAGGGACGCCCAGATAGCGCTGGGCATTGCGCAGTGTTCTTTTTACGTCCAATTTACCCTTGTTGCGTGACGCGTAACGGCGGCTCATGATGTCTTTCATTTTGCGAACCAGCTGACCAATGACAGTGCGCATTTGTTCGATTTCGATTTCCGTCAGGTTGGAAAATGGACGTTCACCCAGGCCGGAATACTTTTTGTCATACATATTGACCTGTTTAAGACCGTCATTGTAAGGGCGTGTTTCCTGGGTGAGCATGCGGTTGGCAACTTCCAGGCGTTGTATCATGTGGGATGCCATACCCTGGTTTTTCCCGGGTTGGCCGTCAGACTGGTTGCTCCCCTGGAACTGGAGCAGACGGTTCCGGGTCTGGTTAATGCGGAGCATGACCTCCAGACGGCTGGATAGCTGGCTGAGGTTGGATTTCAATGCTTTGGATGTTTCTTCCTTCTGGGTTTCCAGTCTCTGGATTTCTTTTAAATAAGGAATCGGGTCTCCGCCCAGAAAATCAAAAATCGCCTCGCTGATTTCATCTTCACCGGCTTCCTGACGCATCTGCTCAAGAGCTTTGCGCATTTCATCTTTGTTGGTATTTTCCGGATCGAGTTCTGCATCCGGCCGCATGTCATGAAAGAAAAGATTGTACAACCGGTCAAAATCGCGTTGTTCTCTTCTGCTTTTAGCAAAGTTGGCGCGCAAAGCCGAACGGAACTGGTCTTCATCCAGCACATTGACCAGTTCCATCTGCCGGACGCTGTCAATCACCTCAGCGGTTGATACCCGAAGATCAGAAGTCCTGCAGGCAGATACAAAATTTAAAATAAGATTGAGCAT
>CAZQLG010000366.1:1397-3221 GCA_964594105.1 uncultured Desulfococcus sp.
ACCATCATCGTATCCACCTGGTATTTGCAGATTACATTGATGGTGTCGGACAGAACTTCCGGAGACAGATCGTTGACCTGAAGCACCATCAGAGCCTTGGCCCAGTCAATGGTTTCTGAAATGCAGGGCCGTTTTTTAAGATCCAGGTCACGAATATTATTGATGGTTTCCACCAGCTGGTCGGCCAGGCGTTCTTCAATCCCGGGGATTTTTAACTTAACAATTCTTTTTTCAAGGTTTTTTTCCGGATAATCAATATAAAGATGAATGCACCGGCGCTTGAGTGCGTCACTCATGTCCCGGTAATTGTTGGATGTGAGTATCACAATGGGAATCTGCTTGGCTTTCCAGATGCCCAGTTCAGGAATCGACACCTGAAAGTCACCCAGCAATTCAAGTAAAAATGCTTCAAATTCCGGATCGGATTTGTCAATTTCATCGATTAAAAGAACCACCTGGTCATCCGATGTAATGGCCTGCAGCAGAGGGCGTGCCAGCAGAAAACGTTCGGAAAAAAAAGCGTTTTCCTGTTCCGCGATTTTTTCAACAGCTTCGGATATGGAAGAAGAAGCGGAGATCAAGTCGTTGATTTTTTCTTTGATCATCTGGGTATAAAGCAGTTGCTTGGCATATTCCCATTCATACAGGGCCTTTGCTTCATCCAGGCCTTCATAGCACTGTAGGCGGATTTTTCGCAGGTTCAGGCAGCGGGCAATCGCCCGGGCCAGTTCGGTCTTTCCGCCGCCGGCAGGTCCTTCCACCAGGATCGGTTTTTGGGTGGCTGTTGCCAGATATACAATCGTGGCGATTTCCCGGGACGGGATATAATCGACACTTTCAAGTTTTTGCTGAACATCTTCAACACTTTCAAACCCGGTCATTGACTATCCTTTCAAATGGTTATCTTAATTACGGTATTCGTTTGAAGTATTCTATTCGGCATTGGCGCTCAATGTCAATGAGCTTGTGAAGGGCGCGGTTGAAATCCGTATCATCTGCGGTGAATACGCCATGGCCATAAACGATAACGCCGGCCTGTTCATGCAGCGCTTTGGGGACCGTGTGGCAAAGGCCATAGGGACCCGTGCCAACTTCGCCGGAAACCACCGGGATGGTGCATACATCCCTTTTGTGAGGACAGTATTTATGGCAGTTGCCTCGGTGTTCACAGCACGCGACATGGCAATCCATGGATAAAATCACAGAAAATTTAGGGTGCCCGTGTAAAATGGCCCGGTAGCCGGTTTGTTCAATGATGGCCATGTGAGCGGTTAATTCACTGGAAGCGGTTATCCCGGCGCAGGATGATCCGTCAAGCGGTACAGGATCAACATAACCGGCCAGGTCGTCTAAAAAACTGCCGGTCTGGCTGATGTATAAAATATCATTGGCACAATAGGAGATATTGCCGAAACTTGAATCCACCAGTCCTAAATCTACCACTTGTTTTCCGGCCTGACAAATGGCTTTTAGCACATCACTCTCTCTGGTAAAAGGCCCTCGTGCAATTTCCGGGGGGGTGGCTTGAATCGGGTCCTGCAGCATGACCGTCACTGATTCAAAGATCATTTGCTTTTCAGTGATCAGATTCCCGGATTTTGATTCAAGCAAAAAATCTGAGAAAAATTTCACAAAACAGGCAAAGCAAACCGATGAAAAAGTAACCAACGGTTGCTCCATGCTGACTGTGCCATACGTGACGATCCCATGATTTTTGACAATTGCTGATTTTCTATGTCTCAGGATCGGGATTAACGCTTCAGCGGTTAAATTATCCGCCACCGGCAGGTCATGGAGAAATGTCCGGGTTTCACAGTCATTGGG
>CAZQLG010000367.1:0-3216 GCA_964594105.1 uncultured Desulfococcus sp.
TATCCGTAAATATCCAGTTCCCATTGTCATCCTGATACTGATAGACTTCAGCGGAGCTGATTCCGCAAACCGTAAAAACAATAAACAGAATGATACCCACGTAAACCATACCTATTTTATCCATCCAAGCACCCATGCTGTTTTCCCCATTGATTGAACTCGTGAATAATCCGAATTTTTCGATTCTACGATCCATATCGGTGCATATTACAATAAAAACCGATGTCTGTAAAAACAAATTTTTCTTATGTTATATAAGCATGTTGCCAGACGAATTCATTATCAATTCCCCCCCGACTGGGGAGAATCTCTTTATATTTAATTTCCCATCATAAAAAAAACCTTGCTGTATGGTTGTTTTTCATACTTTATTTTCTTTTAAAACAATGATAGTTACAGATCATATCCAAGAAAATGCTCAACGATGTTAAATGTTTATTTCTAAACAGCGTTGCGCTTAACCAAATATGAGGCCTTCGGGCTTCGAGGAGGGAATATGAGTGAATATAAATTCTATACTGTTAAAAAAAAACCACCCATTGCCTGGGTCTACCTTAACCGACCGGAAAAGAAAAATGCCATGAATCCACCCGCCTGGAAGGAAAGTATTCCGATCTTTGAAGATCTGGATAAAGACCCGGATATCCGGGCAGTTGTCATCAGCGGAAAGGGCAGCTGCTTTACAGCCGGCATCGATCTGATGGAAATGGCCATGGAACTGCCGGAACTGATGGACAAAGAACAAAAAGGCGGCATTAAATGGCGGCTAATTAAAAAAATATATGCCCTGCAGGACACCATGAGCTGTATTGAGTGGTGCCGCAAACCGGTCATTGCCGCCATTCACGGCTACTGCATCGGTGCGGGACTGGATATGGCCACTGCCTGTGATATCCGCATCTGCTCGGCGGATGCCGAGTTTTCACTCAAGGAAGCAGCGGTCGGGATGGTGGCGGATGTCGGTGTTCTCCAGCGGATTCCGCAGATCGTTGGCCAGGGAATCGCCCGTGAACTGGCATATACCGCTAAGCATTTTGATGCCAAACGTGCCAAAGAAATCCTTCTGGTCAATGAAGTCTTTGAAGACCATGACGCGCTGATGAAAGGCGCCGAAGCCATGGCCTTAGACATTGCGGAAAGCTCCCCTCTGGCTGTTGAGGCATCCAAAGAGGTATTCAAATACGGCGTCGGGAAATCCGTTGATGACGGTTTAAAATATGTGGCGTCCATCAGCACCAATATTATCCCGTCCAATGACCTGTTTGAAGCCTTTACCGCTTTTGGTGAAAAACGAAAACCCAAGTTTACCGGGGAGTAACCGTCATAAACAGTCATCAATCAATATATATGAGCAACCTCGGCTGCGCCAGAAATCTCGTGGATAGTGAAATCATGCATGGCCAACTGGCAGCGGCAGGCTTTACATTTACACCGGATCCGGCAATTGCTGATATTATCATTGTCAATACCTGCAGTTTTATTGAGCCTGCAGTAGATGAATCCGTGGACGAAATTCTTGAACTGGCTGAATTTAAAAAAACAGGCCAATGTAAACGGTTTATTGTCGCCGGATGTCTACCCGAACGTTTCAGAAAAGACCTTGCCGAATCATTGCCGGAAGTGGATGCCTTTTTAGGAACCGGTGCATATCATAAAATAACGCAAGTGCTGAAGCACCCGCCGGAAAAAGGATCTTGTCTGCTGCCTGCACCTGTTGACCTGCCGCTTCAAACACATGATACCCGGCGAATTCCTTCGACAACAGCAATGGCATATCTTAAAGCCACCGAAGGATGCAACCGGCATTGCACGTATTGCATGATTCCCCGACTGAGAGGATCGCTGCGAAGTCGCTCCACAGAAGATATTATTGCTGAAGCCCGGCATCTGATTTCATCCGGATTCAGGGAACTGGTGATCATTGGCCAGGATACCGGATGCTATGGCCGGGACCTTTCGCCAGACGTAAACCTGCCCCGGCTTCTGGAAAAAGTTGCGGACATATCAACAGATACCTGGATCCGATTTTTGTATGGGTCGCCGGATACCACCGATGAACGTCTCATCCGGACAATAGCGGCTCATGAAAACATCTGCTCCTATTTTGATATCCCGATTCAGCATGTCAGCAGCAGCATTTTAAAACGAATGGGAAGGCCATATGATGAAAATGCCCTGCTCCGGTTGTTTGATAACATCCATGAGATCATACCGGAAGCGGCTTTACGCACAACGACCATGGTCGGATTTCCCGGTGAAACCGACAACGATTTTGAACAGATGCTGAATTTTATCAAAACAGTCAAATTTGACCATTTGGGCGCATTCATTTATTCGGATTCTGAAGAGCTACCATCCCACCGGCTTTCCGGACACATACCGGCAGATGTGGCCGAAGAACGCCACCACATTTTAATGAGCGCCCAGTCTGAAATATCTGCTGAAAAGAATCAAAACCATGTCGGACAAATTTATCCGGTTTTGGTAGAAGAAGAGATAGAAGCCGGACTTTTTTCCGGCCGAACCGCTTTTCAAGCCCCGGAAGTAGACGGCATTGTTTACATTGATTCAGCAGATGCCGTTGTGGGCGAATTTTCAGATGTCAAAATTACCGATTCACTTGAATACGATCTCAGGGGAGAAACCATATGAGCGGCTTAAAGCAAAAGCTGATGCTGCTGGTTGAAGAGGATTTAAAAGACATTGAAGACGCTTTAAATCAAAACCTGAACCCGCATGTTGAAATGGTCCGCGAAACCGCAGGGCACCTTATCTTCAGCGGTGGAAAACGGATACGCCCGCTTCTGAATATGCTTAGTGCTCGTCTTTGCGGCTATACAGATGAATTCATTAAAAAATTTTCCACGATTATCGAATTTCTCCATACCGCCACCTTACTGCATGATGATGTGGTGGATGAGGCAACCATCCGACGCGGAAAACCCGTGGCTCATTCCATATGGGGTGCGCCGGTCACTGTTCTGGTCGGTGATTTCCTCCTGGCCCGGGCCCTTCATATTGCCGCTGAGACGGAAAATCCAAAAATTATCAAGGTGATTGCCGAAATTACTGAAAGCATGTGCCAGGGCGAGATTATCCAGCTGATAAAAAAAGGAGATCTTAGCCTGACCGAAAAAGAATATATGGACGTAATTCAGCGAAAAACAGGATTTCTTATCCAGGGGGCCTGCCAGACCGGCGCGATTCTGGCCGGCG
>CAZQLG010000368.1:0-3210 GCA_964594105.1 uncultured Desulfococcus sp.
TTTTAACTAAAAAGCTTTTCATGGTGATTCTTCACCACAGAATAACTTATCCATTATTTCAAGCAATGATGAATAAGTTATTGGAAGATACAAATAGTATAAATTATATATAAAAATGAAAGATTGTCAAAATAAATGATTTTCAGTCAATATCGGTGTTTCCCGTTTTGAACGGGAATAAAGGGGCGGATGCCAGGCTAACTGCTGTCAAAAAAAATAGTGAGTATAAAAATGGTCGCCTGGCCCGGCTTTTTGATGGAAATCCGGGCCGGACAAAATATGAATTGTTTAGTAAAAAGCTTTTTATGGTGATGAATCACCACTATATCTTAGAATAATTTAATTGTTATTTCAGATAGTTATGAATAAGTTGCTTGGAAGTTTACGAATCAATTTTTGTTTTATATTTTAATTCACGATTGATGGAGATTAATCGCAAATACAATTAATTATATATAAATAAGCGGAATTGTCAAAACAAATGATTTCCTGTCAGTGGCGATGTTTATGTAACTGAACCAGGTTATGGGTGTTTAGGTTAAACAGATAAACCATCTGCGTCAATCTGCGTGGGTCTGCGGCTACTTTGTTGTTTGAAGGGCGTTTAGCCAAGGTAATTTCCTGCGAATATCGTTATATTTCTATGCAGAACAAAAATACCCTGGTTGCCGAAAATCAAATCTTTTTTAATTTAAAAAAACATGATATTTTAAATAAATTTCCAATATATTACCGTTAAGGAGATTAAAATGACCAAGGAATCAACTGTTGACGATTTGGTGCAGAGAATCGAGGTCCTGGAAAAAGAAATCGAGACGCAAAAACAGGCCAATGCCCTAATTAAAAAGGACTGGGAAGATATTTTTCATGCCATTGGCCAGCCCTCTATGATCCTTGACCCCGAGTTTAATGTGATAACTGCGAACCGGGCAACGTTGGAAGCCGCCGGGATGCTCCTGGAGGAAATCCGCGGTAAAAAATGCTATGAGATATTTCACCAGACATCTGCACCCCCGGAAGGCTGCCCGTGCATTACGTTGATGGAAACCGGGAAAAGTGAGCCGATAGAAATGATTATAGAAACTCTGGGCCGAATCTATCTGGTGTCATGCACCCCGCTTATGTCTTCAACCGGTAAGGTTGAAAAGCTGATTCATGTGGCAACAGACGTCACCCAACGCTATCAGGCAAAGCAATCCTTAAAAAAAAGCGAAGAAAAATACCGCCGTATTTTTGACTCCATCCAGGATGTCTATTATCAGACGGATATCCAGGGCATTATCCATGTGATAACGCCGTCTGTTAAAAATATTCTTGGATATGACCCGGATGAAATGATCGGCCAATCGGTACTGGGATTTTACAAAGATCCCAAAGTGCAGGATGCGCTTATAAAAGAGATATTATCGTCCGGCCAGGTTCAGAATTACAAAGTGGAATTTACAGCCAAAAACGGCCAAACCGTTGTCGGCAGTTTCAATTCCCGGGGAACCTATGGGGATGATGGACAACCCGTTGGGTTTGAAGGCATTATTCGTGATGTGACCGAGCACCGCAAGGCAGAGGAAGAAACCGCAAAAGCCCACCAGGAGCTTTCCCAGATACTGAATGCAACCCTCCCTATGTGTGTTATTGATAATGACTATCAGTTTGTTCGCGTTAATGAACCGTTTGTCAATTTTTTCGGCAAATCAAAAGTGGTGGTTGGCGACAGTAAATGTTATGACATCTGCCAATGGCCGGTCTGCCGGACCGAAGCGTGTGTTTTAAAAAAAGTGCTTAACGGTGAAACAGCGGTTGAATATGAAGTTTTCCGGGAAGCTGCGGACGGCAAAAAGAAGTCCTGCATTGTGGCGGCTTCCCCTTACCGGGATATGGACGGTCGGATCATTGGCGTGGTTGAAAGCTTTACAGACATCACCCAGCGGGTCCAGCTGGAAGAGCAACTTCGGCAGGCCCAGAAAATGGAATCCATCGGCATATTGGCCGGGGGGATTGCCCATGATTTTAATAATATTTTATCCGCTATTCTCGGATTTTCGGAACTTGCGTTAGATGATGTAGAAACAGGCACCATGATGTATGAGAATTTAACTGAAATCATGAAGGCCGGAAATCGTGCCAGAGATTTGGTCCAGCAGATTCTGGCATTCAGCCGGCATGATGAAGCGGAAACCCGGCCCATGCAAATCCTTCCCATTGTGAAAGAAGTCGTGAAAATGCTTCGATCCACCATTCCTTCATCCATTCAGATACATGAAGATTTGTGCGGTGAGAAACTGATTGTAAATGCAGACCCCACTCAACTGCATCAGGTGATTGTCAATCTTGCCACCAATGCCAAACAGGCCATGTCCGATGTAGAAGCAGGGGTTTTGGAAATTTCTGCTGACGCCATCTGTTTTGATGAAGGTATTGAAAAACAGTATCTGGATGTTACGCCGGGAGATTATGCGCGGATCACGGTCAGTGATACGGGGACCGGCATTTCACCGGCGGATCTGGAGAAAATTTTTGATCCGTATTTTACCACCAAACAAAAAGGGGACGGTACCGGCCTGGGACTGTTTGTGGTCCACGGCATTGTCAAAAAATATCAGGGAACCATTACCGTGTATAGCGAACCGGGAAAAGGCACCACGTTTCATGTGTATCTGCCGCTGATTAAAAAATATTTGCCGGATCAATCGACCCAGCCGGCCGGGCCGTTGCCGAAAGGGTCGGAGCGTATTTTGATGGTGGACGATGAACCCCCGATTTTGAAAATGCAGCAGCTGTTTTTAGAACGGCTGGGATATGCGGTAATCCCCCGTGTGAGCAGTGTGGAAGCATTGGAAGCGTTTCGGGCGTTTCCGGAAAATTATGATCTGGTCATCACGGACATGACCATGCCGTATATGACTGGTGACCGGCTGGCCCGTGAAATTAAAGAAATTCGTCCGGATATGCCGGTGATTTTATGCACCGGTTTTTCAGAAAAGGTCGATAACGGCCGGGCATCAGAATTACATATCGACGGATTTTTGATGAAACCGGTCGACCAGGCGCAACTGGCCAATACCGTAAGGTCTGTTCTGGATTCCCGTGTTTGACAGAAATTAGATTTGATGGCTTCGCAAAAAGTCCAAATTCTTTGTTGCGCTACATCATTCGCCTCTTCAAAGTACGCTAAGTACGAATCATCACTCAGGATTTGCGCGCCTCGAATTT
>CAZQLG010000369.1:0-3208 GCA_964594105.1 uncultured Desulfococcus sp.
GAAAACTGCGGTAGGATATCAGGCGGCACTGCTGAAACACCAAAGCCCCCGGTTTATCCGGATTGCTGAGCGCTGCAAAAAATACCATGAAAAAATTATGACATACAATTGTTTCATCGTGACCCTTTTTATTCGTTTGTTTGAATTTACTTTCAATTGTGGGTTGAATTATCATTTTTTCGATGATAATTAAAGAAAATTTATATCCGTTCACGTGCTAAAATTTTTCTTTAATTGATAAAATTACAAATAAAGGATCTGATATAAACTTAAACACAGGCAAGGGACATCTCCTCCCGAAAGACACCCTATGAACTATATCACACGTTTCATGCACAAATACAAAGGCCACATTTTTCATCTCGCCTGTGAAGAACCCCTCGGCTGGCTCGTTCGATCCCTCCCCGGACTTTTCGGCATGATCCTTCGCTGGGGAGTTTACCGTCTCCTGTTTGCAGAATTAAAAGGCTTCAGCACAATCTATGCAGGTGATTATTTTACCCATACCTATGGCCTTAAGGTGGGCCGGGGCTTTTCACCCAACACCGGAGCGCTTATCGACGCCCGAGGCGGTGTGGAGATCGGCGATCATGTAATGGTAGGTCCCTATGCGGTTATCTTTTCTTCCAATCATGCCTATGAACAGACCGATGTCCCCATGGCCACCCTGGATCACGTCATGGCTCCCGTAAAAATCGGCAATGACGTCTGGATCGGTTCCCACGCGGTCATCACCGGCGGGGTTACCATCGGAAACGGTGCTGTGATATCTGCCGGCGCCGTGGTTGTAAATGATGTGGAAGATTATCAAATTGTCGGCGGTATACCGGCACGGGTATTATCTAACCGAAAGATGATTAAAAAATCATCATAGAAGACAGAAATGCAAACTCGCTTTCATGCCCTGTTGGGGCAATAAATTTTAGCTGCGGGAGCTATAGTTAAGTATGACATCTATACCATACTCATTCAAACACATCCTGATTATTCTTTTAATATTCTCCGCCGCCATAGTCGTTTACTGGAATGTAGGCGGATACGAATTCACCAATTTTGATGACAATCAATATGTCTCTAAAAATCGCTATGTCCAGAACGGTATAAACACGGTAAACATCGGATGGGCTTTTAGTCTTTCCAAAACCGCTGATACCTGGACATACTGGCATCCCCTGACGTCCCTTTCCCATATGCTGGATGTTGAACTCTTCGGCCTGGATGCCGGCAAACACCATCTCGTCAATCTTTTTATTCATATTATCAATGCCACCTTGCTTTATCTGGTCTTTTATCAGATGACCGGCGCTGCATGGCGAAGCGCCTTTGTAGCATTACTGTTTACCGTACACCCTCTTAATGTGGATTCCGTGGCCTGGATCGCTGAGCGCAAAAATCTGCTATCCACAACATTCTGGATGCTCTCCATGCTTACATATGTCCATTATGCCCGCAAACCATCTGCTATTCGCTATATATTGGTTTTTATTACAATGGCCGTCGGGCTTCTGGCCAAACCCATGCTCGTCACCCTGCCCTGCGTGCTCCTGCTCATGGACTTCTGGCCTTTGGGGCGATTGAGACCGCCGTTCATATTGACAAACGAAATCAATGACAATTCACCTTTTCAATCAGCTTCTCTTACCCGCCTGATATCAGAAAAACTGCCGCTCCTGGTAATTTCATTTCTTTCGATCATAGCTTCGATGATTTCCCTTAAATTCCAAAATTCAATCATCACCCATGTCGCATCCCCCATGTTGCTCCGCCTGGAAAATGCAGTGGTTTCTTATGTGAAATATATCGGAAAAATCCTGTGGCCCCATGACATGGCCATTTATTATCCGTTTCCGAAAGCCATTCCCGCCTGGCAGACCATTTCCGCATTGATTTTCCTGGTGAGTCTGACCGCAATCATTGTCCTGATAATCAGAAAAGCACCTTTTTTGTCCGTGGGCTGGTTTTGGTTCATAGGAACCCTGACCCCGGTAATCGGCATCATACAAGGCGGGCTGTGGCCGGAAATTGCAGACCGCTGGACCTATGTGCCGGCTATCGGACTATTCATCATAGCGGCATGGGGCGGCGCTGCAATTGTCAAAAAATACCATATTCCCAAAATCATTACGGCGATACCGGTAGTCCTTTCAATTGCTTTGCTGATGTTTATCGCCAGAGGCCAGACGGCTGTGTGGCAAAACAGCATTACACTATTTAGTCACGCTCTGGCAGTAGCGCCTGAGAATGAAGTCGCCCACTTTAATCTTGGAAAAGCCCTTTCCCAAAAAAAAGAATTAAATGAAGCCTTGCGACATTATTTAATCGCGATAGAACTCAATCCAACAGTGGCACAGGCCCACAATAACCTGGGTAATCTCTTCGCGGAAAAAAAACAGATTGAGAAAGCAGTGAGATCGTATCAAAATGCCTTGCTTGCAAATCCCGATTTAGTTGAAGCACACCTCAATCTGGCCAAATTTTTAAAAGAAAAAAATATGGACAAAGCCTTATTCCACTATCAAACGGCTCTTGAAATTAATCCAAATCGCCCAGACACCCATATTGGATTCGGGAAACTACTGACGAGTCAAAAATCTTTTGATAAAGCCATTTTACATTTTCAAAAAGCGATTACGCTTCAGCCGGGATCAGCAGACGCATTCAACAGCCTTGGCAATGCCCTGGGGAAAAAGGGCGAAACAGACAAAGCGCTAAATGCTTTTCATCAGGCATTGGCGATTGATCCGACCTTCATGGAAGCTTACAACAATCTCGGCAATGCCCTGATAAAAAATGGACGGCTTGATGAGGCACTCTATTACTATGAAAAAGCAATCAGCAATGATATAGCAAACAAAGACAGCCTCATCGTCAAAAATAAAGGAATCTTGTTGTCTTTGCTTACAGCAGACCAACAGGTTCAGATCATTTTCAAAACTGCTGTGCGTTTTGCTGATGATAAGAATTTTGATAAAGCAGTGGAATTGTTTCAACGGATCATTGATCTTGATCCGGACAATACCGTCATTTATTTTAATATTAGCTGTCTGTATGCCAGACAAAACCAAAAGACGGAAGCGATTGACTGGCTCCGGCAGGCTGTTGAAAAGGGGTATGCCAACTGGGAAGGCCTGAAAAATGACCCGGATATGAAGAATATTATCGATGAACCGTATGTGCAGGAATTGATAGAGTAGGGGCGGGGTTTATC
>CAZQLG010000370.1:0-3205 GCA_964594105.1 uncultured Desulfococcus sp.
ATCAGGTTGCCGAAAATACTTTCAAGGGCCATGGGGTCTGCATTAAAAAGCGGCAATGCATCGGAAGCCAGTTCAAAAGTCAACGACTGATCCTTGGATTGCGCCCGGATCCCCAAAAAATCCACGATACTTTTTAACAAATCCGCAACCTGAACCGACTGGATATTATGCGAAATGCCGCCCGCCTCGATCCGGGACAGGTCCAGAAGATCACCGATCAGAGAAATCAGGCCGTGTGTTTTCTCCTTGGCCCGCTCAATCAAATGCTGGTCCACATCTGTTTCATTGACGGATGTTTCCTTTAACACCAGTGCCAGCTGCTCGTGAATGGTAGATAACGGCGAGCGCAGTTCATGAGAAACTTTTGCGACAAATTCTGATTTTAACTGATCAAGCATTTTCAGGCTGGTAATATTAGAAAAGGTAACAACTGCCCCCATACATTCATTGTTTTCGTTTATTACCGGCTGCCCCCTGGCCATCAGATATTTACTGCCTGAAACGAGCAACTCGTATGACGGCGCTTCACCGCCGGCATCGAGTTCTCCCTTAGAAAGCTTTAAAACCATTTCGCAGAGCCCTTCATCTTCTACATAGGATTCCAGCTTTTTCCCGGCCACTTCTGCCGAAACGTCCAGGTCCAGGCTCTTTGAAAAAGCGGGATTCATCAAAACGACTTCCCCTGATGTATTGGTAACAACCACTGCTGTTGGCAGCGATTCAACAATCGTCCGAATCCGGCTTTTTTCCATATCCAGATCAATCAGGGTCCGCGCCCGCTCGGCCTGAAGCATTTCAGCTTCCTTTATCAGCCTTAATTTTTCATGCGCCCGCCTGACAACAATTCTTAAGTGTTCCGGCTCAAAGGGTTTGGGAATAAAGTCATAGGCACCCTGCTTCATGGCTTCGATAGCGGTTTCAATGGTTGCATACCCGGTAATGATAATAACGATAATTTTTTCATCAATCTCCCGGATCCGCTGATGAAGTTCCATGCCATCCATTCCAGGCATCTTTAAATCCAGAATGGCGATGTCAACGGTTTCTTTTCCAAGAATTTCAAGGGCTGCTTCTCCCCTGTCGGCTTTTAAAACCGTATACTCCATACGTTTCAGGATACGCTCAACGCCATCACGAATATCTTTTTCATCATCGACCACCAGAACTTTCAGGGAATTTATCATTTCAACCAATTTTATTGCCTCCTTCCGGGATTTCTACTATCGGAAATTCAATATAAAAAGTTGTTCCTTTACCCAGCTCACTTTCAGCATAAATACGCCCGCCATGACTCTCCACAATACCGTAGACCATGCTAAGCCCAAGACCGGTCCCCTTGCCCTGCTCTTTGGTGGTATAAAACGGCTCAAAAATATGTGGGAGCACATCTTCGGCAATACCCGACCCGGTATCGCTGATTTTAATACAAACCATCCCCTTTTCAGAGGACATATATGTTTTCAGACTTAATTTTCCAGATCCTTCCAAAGCGTCAGCGGCATTTAAAATCATATTCATAAACACATGATTCAATTGCTGGGCATCCCCCATGATTTGCGGCAAATCCTGTTCCAGATTTTTATCAATTTCAATATTATGAAATATGGATTGGTTTTCCAGCAAAAACAAGGTACGGGAAATAATATCATTGAGATCCTGGGGTTTCATATCATGACTGGTCTGCCGGGAAAATTCCAGAAGTTCCTTGACAATATCCTTGGTCCGGTTGGCATCATTAAGAACCCGCTCAAGATCTGCCAGCGCATCCGCTGGAAGATCATATTCCTCCATCACCAGTTTGGTAAAAAGAATAATACCACTCAGTGGATTATTTAACTGGTGGGCAACCCCGGCCGCCATTTTCCCCAAAGAAGCCATTTTTTCAGCCTGGAGGAGCTGGACCTGGGTTTTTTCCAGTTCCTTTTTCATTCTGATTTCTTCACGTCGGTCATGAAAAAACCCGATGGTTGCCACTATTTTACCGTTTTCATACACAATCGAAGCACTCAGGCTAATGGGGAAAATCTCACCGCTTTTATGTTTTGCATCAATATGGTATGAAATCAGCTTCCCTTCACCACCATAATCCTTACTAAGCAGCATTTGCATGACTTTCCGGGCGCCTTCTTCAGGATACACATCCCGAATCGAGATATCGTTTAACGCTTCCTTAACCGTATATCCAGAGAAATGCACCGCCGCTTCATTGAAAATCAAGATTTTACCGGTAGGATCTGCAGCAATCACACCATCCACAGCACTGTGGATCAGGTTTCTTAAAAAGGAATTGGAACGGATTCTTCTTTCTTCCATATTTTGTAATGCCGGCAGATCAAAATCCAGCATCACCAGTGCATCCATTTGATCTCCCAAAAAAACCGGATATGAATACAGACACAACATATCCACATTGCCTGGATGATTGTCACTCAAATCATATCTTAAAGATGCTTTTCCTGTTTTCAGTACTTCATTTGCCGGGCAACTCGGACAGGGGCTGCTGCAACCGGGGATGATTTCATAACAAAATTTCCCGATAATGCTTTCCGGATGACCTTCCATGGCTGTATTATTGGCAGCCAGGATTTTATACTCGGGAGATATGATAAAAAGCTTGCGATTAAAAGCATCAATCGCATCAATTAAAAAACTTTTTTCTGCTTCAGAGCGGGATCTTTTGGGCATCATCTGCGGCCATTCTTTATTGGGTTAGATTCTCAGAAAACTTAAACAATATCTTTATCTTATCAAAAAAAAACAGTCAAGAAAAACTCCCTTAAAATCGAACAACCGCATTTGAAACTAAATTCGGTGAAAAATCCGTAAAAATGGTTTGTAAACGACATTTGATCATTTTCATAAAAAAAGCTCCTCCTTTACAATTCTGGCAAAACAGCCTATAATTTTTGCATCGAAAAATAGATCAAATTCAGAAACTGTTAGTCGCCCTGAATGGCTGTTGAAACATGATCAAAAGGAGTTTATAAAGTTACTGTCACTGCGACTCAAAAAGCGATAATGGGCGGGTTCGTAAAAAAAATTTTAACTTTGCAAGTCATCATAGCATTTATGGCTCAACGACGTTTTTGAGCCTGGCGATAAGCAACGGCCATGACAAGTATATTGGCCCTGACCACGGACATTCCCGGAGGTAACCATGCAAAACACCGAATTAAGCACCCAGGTCCAGAATTTAGGCGAATGC
>CAZQLG010000371.1:0-3200 GCA_964594105.1 uncultured Desulfococcus sp.
TTGGCACTGACCTGGGGAAGAATGACCAGGTCATAAGATTCTTGGCGCAGGCGTTTGAAAAGGTTCAGCCAGTCCCGGAAATTTCCGTTGCGATTAAAGGGAATGAACTGATCAACGGTTTTTTGGTGTTTGACCATATCATAGGGGAGTGTCTGTAGCACCCATGTTAAATGTGCGTCGGGATAGCCTTTGCGAAGTCCGTTGACAAGCCCCAATGCATGGACCGTATCGCCGAGTGCGGAAGTCCGGATTAAACAGATTTTTTTTGCTTCAATTCTGGGCATTTTTCTTCTTGTGTCCTGATGATTGATTCTGTCTGACTGAAATAATTGCTCGGGTTTCAAGCTTTTATGAAAAATTGTCTGTAAAAAGATATTTTGCTTGACACAAAAATATGAATCTATATGATTTTTTCTAAAAAATCAATTCATTATCTGTTTTGACCCCGTAAAAATAAAATAAAAGAGGGAAGATCATTTATGAAGGTCGAGGTGTCCACTGGTGAACTGGTCGATAAAGTGTCCATACTATCCATTAAACTCAGGAAGATAAAAAATGCGGAAAAGCTGAAAAATATTCAAAAAGAATATGATATTCTGGTTAAATCAATGGACGCTGAAGGCATTGAAGTGACTTCCGATGAATTTACGCGGCTGGAAGAAATCAATCTGAAACTCTGGGACATTGAAGACCAGATTCGGTTAAAAGAAGTCAGCAAGGCCTTTGACGATAAGTTTATCGAACTGGCCCGCAGTGTTTATTTTATCAATGACGACCGGGCAGCGGTCAAGAAAGAGATTAACCTGAAATTCGGCTCCGACCTGGTGGAGGAAAAGGAGTATGTGGAGTATAAATAGATAAACAGGCTTATTGTTTTCTATCCTCAGCCATCAGCTCTTCAAAGACCTGCCGGGTTTTTTCCACGGTGGTATTAATATTAAAGCACGTGTCAATGCGTTGGCGCGCATTTTTCCCCAGGCGTTTTTTTGTGTCCGGGTTTTCATAAAGGTTGATGATCCGTTGGGCAAGTGTTTGCGGATCATTGGGTGCAATCACGTACCCGGATTCATGGTCTTTCACCAGTTCCGGAAGCCCCCCCACATCTGTCACAATCGGCGGAATGCCGTAGGCCATGGCTTCAATAACCGCCCGGGAAAGTCCTTCTCTTTTTGTGGACGGCATCAGAAATGTATCGCCGGCGGCAATAACTGCCGGTGCGTCATTACGAAAACCGGGCAGGTGGATTCGGTCGCGGAAGGGACTGTCGGCAATTTGCCGGAGCAGTTTTTTGTTTTCAGAAATTTTTCCCATGAGTATGAAATGAACCGGTATTTCCGGCGGAATCCATTGGGTCGATTCAATAATGACATGGGCGCCTTTATGGGGGCGGTTGCGGCCGGCAAAGGTGACCACAAAATCGTTTTTTGAAATTCCGAATTCGGTCAGATCCGCCGGTTTGTCCTGATACCATTCAAGATCATGCCCCTTGTAAATGGCAACCGCTCGCCCGGATTTGAATTCCATCCCCATCCATCGCATGTCGTTCAGGTGGTCCCGGACCGCCCGGGAAACACACATAATGCGGTCAACGCGAGGGTTTAAATGGGTGGTCCATGACGCCGGTGAAAAAAAGCTGATGTTGCCCACCGTGCCCCGGTATGTGACCACCTTCACCTTGCGGCCCCGGATGGATAATATCAGATTCGAGGTTGCCTTATTGTTAAAGCAGTAGATGATGTCATAAGTTTTGCGGTTCAGTATTTTTTTTATCGACCGGATGCCGGTCGGGGAGAAACGGCTTTTTAAAATCAGTTTGTAAAATGTAATTCCCGATTTTTCCAGCCGTTCATGATAACGGCCGGTGGGATTGCAGGCCACCTCAATGTCGACACCGATTTTTTTAAGCCGGATAAACAGTTCTGTCTCCGGCAGGTCACTTCGGTCGGTGATGCAAAGCACACGATATTTCATGATTTAATTTTCTGTCGTCATTTGTCTGAAAGTCCTGGTTCGATTGGCCGGTTAACGGATAAAACGGCCGCCAGCATAATAATATAAAACGCGATAAGCATATTGCGGATAAACAACATGCCGGTCATTGAAAAGAGCATATAACCGACGATCAGAAATAATCCGCAATAGGATATATCCTTTAAATCAGGTTTCTCCCTGCTGTTTTTGATGGCATATAAAATTGCGGATAATGGCACCAGATAAAACGCCAGTATAATGATCAACCCGATAATGCCATATGACGTCATCATGGTTAAGTACATGTTATGCGGGGTTTTAAATCTTTCAATGCCGGGCGCAATTTCATGATTATTGATCCTGGCGGTCACGATTTTTCGGTACCCTTTTGGTCCCACCCCTGCGAGGGGATGGGCTTTGATGATTTTTAGCGCTTCAATCCACATTCGCAGGTGATGGGCATCGGATTTGCCGATACATTCCACGCATTCATGGTTTTTAATATAATACCGGGCTTCATCGAGGCCTTTTCCAAAACGTTCTGACAGGTGTGTATGGGGAAAAAGAAACAGCAGGAAAACAAAAATAGCGGCAATGGACGCTATGACAATTTTTGCATTAAAACTGCTTAAATGCCGCTTGATTTGAAAAATAAACACGATCGTGAGAAACGGGATTGTAATAACCGATCCCCGGGTCCCTGAGAAAAATGCCGCCAGCAATCCGCACATAAACCCGAACAGGGGCAGGATGACCAGTTTTTTGTTTTTCCTGTAAAAAAAATGATACCCGGAAAGGCTCATAAACGCCAGAGCCACTGAAAAATACCCGAACAGGCAGGGATTATAGGGGCCGATAATGCGGACTGAAAAATCCGTGGCCATGGACGTGAAAAGCGCATATAATCCTGAAGCAATGGCACCGGAAACCACGCTGTACCATATTATTTTTTTCTCCAGCTTTGCCTGGATAAATAAATAATAAATTGGAATGATTGTCAGCATTCGGATCGCATGATCACTGTTCCATTTGAACAAAGGCATATTGCTGAAAAAGTTGTGGGCCACAGACATTACCAGGCTGAAAATAAAATATCCGGCAAATACCCAAATTATTTGTTTTTCCCGGATTGAAAATTCAATGCGTCCCAGTTTAAAGAAGGCATAAATGCCGAGTAACGTCAGAAGTAACATGATGACACTGCCGGTATGTTCCACCAGGTTTGTAAA
>CAZQLG010000372.1:0-3192 GCA_964594105.1 uncultured Desulfococcus sp.
TTGTACTTCAAGTGCTCGGCAACAAAGCAGATGCGGTGCCCTGTGAATGCTTACGTTTATTTATATGAAAATCTGTGACGGCGGCGTCTCTTTGAACCGGTTGGCCCGATCCCTGATTCTTTTTTCAACTTTGGAAAAATCCACTTTAATAGCATCTTCAGGACATAAGCGTACGCAATTGAAACAGAAAATACAATTGTTTTCAAATTCAGGATACGGGGTAAAGGAGATCGCATCAGTGGGGCATGTGGCTGAACATTCTTTGCATTCGGTACATGCATCTTCGTCTATTTTTCGTTTCGGCATATGGAGCTTGGTCTTTTTGAGTGTCATTTTTTCCATTTCTGCCATAATATCCTCCGGATAGTATGCTAGGGTCGATAGATCAATCAAACCATTGCCGCCGGCGGATAATTTGTCCAGTATGCGGGGGATCATTTCCCGGATCATCGCATCGTCTGTTTCATTCGGGTGGTTTTTTCCAAGCGGGTCTTCCAGCTGCCACATCATGGAATGTCGGGACAGAATTCTTGCCCCGCCGACAACATTCATCGCTTTTCCTGCCAGGGCCTTGCCCATTTCATAAAGCGCAATTCCACTGGTAACACCGCCCCAGGTAACAAAAGGGACAACGGGCATTTGAGAATTTTTCGGCAGTCGGGCAATAAAATTCATGATCGGGGGGATCGCGTGGGAAGCATAGACCGGTGAACCGACAAACAGGCAGGCGTTATTTTTGCCGCGATTGATTTTGGTGATAATGGATGCTTCACTGAATTTTTTGCTTAAATCACATTCAATGACCTCAATTTGCATTTCCTGGAGTTTTTTGACAATGATATGGCTGACGTGTCGCGTGCTGCCTGCTGGTGAGCAGTATACAACAAATGCTTTTTGGATTTTTTCTGGCATTGGATCGCTTTTAACCTTTTAACCGTTTAATCTTTATTAGATGATTTCCCTGATGATCATATTGATGTGGGGCTTAAAATTGCTGTTAATGTGAAGATAAATTTTTTCCATGTTATATGGCCGGGCGGTTTTATTTTGTTTTTTTACCAAAAATACGGGCACCGACGATACTGATTTCATAAAGTATCATCAGCGGCACCGACATCAGGATCTGGGTGACCACATCCGGCGGCGTAAGAATTGCAGACCCGACAAAAAATATTAAAATAGCGTATTTACGGTTTGTTTTCAGAAAATCAACCGTCACCAGGCCGATTCTGGCCAGAAATGTGATCACCAGCGGGAGTTCAAACACAAAGCCGAAAGCCAGCAACAGTTTTGCGGAAAACGAAAGATATTCCTTCATCGATGGAAACGGCCGAATTGTTTCTGAGGCAAATCCCAGCAGAAACTTGAAGCCGTAAGGGAAAACAATAAAATATCCGAATAATGCGCCGCCGATAAAGAACAAAGAAGAAATAATGACGATCGGCAGCATGAATTTTTGTTCATTTTTGTAAAGGCCCGGTGCGACAAACATCCAGAATTCGTACATAATTACGGGAATTGCCAGCAGGAAACCGGACAGCAGGGAAACTTTTAAAAATGTAAAAAACGCTTCCGGAATGCCGGTGAATATCAGGGTGTCGCCCGTATCCATTACCTGCATTAACGGATATGTGAGAATCTCAAACAGCTTTTCTTTAAAAGCATAGGAGATTCCAAATCCGATCAGAACAGCGATGGAACAACGGATCAGCCGCTTGCGGAGTTCATCCAGATGAGAAGTGAACGGGAGTTTTTCTTCTTCAGACATTCGCCTTTGTCTCGATATTTTCCGGTTGATCTGTTTGGCCAGTCTGATCGGGGGCGCTTTCCTTTTTGTCCGTTAACGGCGCACTGTCGATGATATCATCCAGGGTATCCGTTTTAACGGCCTCTTTTTTGTGCGGAGGATGGTCTGTTAAGACCCCACGGATGTCATCGTTAATTGTATCAAACGGTTTTTTGATGGCATTGATGTCTTCGTCAATATCCAGCGAATTTTTGAATTCCCTGGTGGCTTTTTTAAATTCATTTAACGCCCGACCAAGAGATTTCGCCAGGTCGGGCAGTTTTTTCGGGCCGATGACGATCAATGCGATGGCCAGTATAATTAATAATTCAGGCACTCCGATGCCGAACATAATTTTAAGACTCCTTAATTAAAATAGTGGGGTTCATCCCGGATCCGGCTAAACCGGAAAAGTTAAAAGTGAACTAAATCTATGATAATATTGAAAGTTTATAGGTAATGGAATCATCGATCCCTTTTTTTTTGCCGTCGAAATTTGAATTTTTACGGGACTAACAGTTTTCGACCTTCTACCTTCTACCTTCAGCCTTCTACCTAAACCCCTAAGCTGACATGGGCGGCAATATGACCGGCTTCCGGGAAGATTAGTGTTTTACATGCCAGTTTGCAGGCGTTTAAGCTTCCGGGAAGGCAGAACACGGTTGTTTCATTAATTACGCCGGCGGTGGCACGGGAAAGAATGGCTGCCGAGTCAATTTCCTCATAGCTGAGCAATGTAAAAAGCGTGCCGAAAGCCGTCAGTTCTTTGGCAAACATAGGGCGAACCGCTTCAATGGTGACATCTGTCGGGTTTAACCCGGTCCCACCGGTGATCAGCAGAGTGTTCGGCGCCATATCGGTGATAACTTTCCAGACCGCCCGCTCGATCAGCTGTCGATTATCCCCGACAACACGGTGAATGACCACGTCATGTCCTTCTTTTTTTGCCTGTTTTTTCATCCAAAGGCCGCTTTTATCATCAGCCAGGGTTCGGGTGGTTGAAACCGTAATAATCCCGACGTTCAATTTTTTCAATGCGTTTTTTTTGTGTTCACGATGTCCCATATTATTTCACCGGCAGGATATCCACCTGGTCAACTTCATCAATTTCCTTGAGCAGGACATTGACCGCCTGGTTGATGGTTGTTTTAACGGTTTGCCCGATATAGTCGGCATGGATCGGCAGCTCTCTGTGCCCGCGGTCAATGAATACGGCCAGTTCGATGCGGGCGGGCCGCCCGAAGTCCATGAGCGCGTCCATGCCCGCACGGACGGTTCGTCCGGTAAACAGGACATCATCGATTAAAATGATCTGTTTCTCATCAATGTTAAATGAGATATCACTTTTTCGGACAATCGGCTGTGCGCCGATCCGGGTCCAGTCGTCACGGTAGAGATTGATATCC
>CAZQLG010000373.1:0-1919 GCA_964594105.1 uncultured Desulfococcus sp.
CCGTAAGCCTTCCATTACGATTATACTGGCTGGGCCGCATCGGTTAATTCTAAAAATAAAGAAAAGGATCTGACAGATCATCCCGCAGAAACCGGAAATCTTATCGAAGACGCGAAGATTCCTCATTAAAGAATAACAACTCACTCATCAAGTATACTCAACTAATGATTTGGGATACTTGAGTTAATCAAGGAAATGCCATGAAAAAATTTTTTCATTTGCCATTTGTTCCAGCATGCATGTGTTTTATCCTTTTCGGATTTCTTTTTTTTACTGGGAGTAATACATATGCTGAGCAGCTTAATTTAAAATTCAAAAATAACGAGTTGTCTGCCGATCTAAAAGACGAACCCATTCAAAAGATTTTTGAATATTTAGAAAAAGAAAGAGGACTCTGGGTTGAGGGAGAAAAGGAAGCCCCCGGAAAAAAAATTTCTGTTAAATTTGATAAATTACCACTGGTAGACGGGATACGCAGGTTGCTGACGGATATTGATTATGCGCTTATTTTTGGACGGGAAGGAAACCTGACCGGCGTGGTGATTATCAACGGAGACACAAAAGGGAATGTAAAAATAAAAGAAGAAAAACCCCCGGTAACTATCTCTGACCTGCCACCTTTAAATGATAATATCATGCCACCACCAGGAGATGATACGATGCCGCCACCGGCAACGCAATTGCCGCCGGTCCCAAAAGGAGATGTCATGATGCCGCCGCCGGCAAAAATGCTCCCTCCCCAGGTATCCAAACAGGTGCTGGAAACAATGAAAAAAAATGACAAGATGCCGCCGGTGAGCGGTACATTGCCGGAGTAGGCCTTTGAACAACATGCCGACCCGATCAAAAGACCGGTTTCTCGTATTCGGTGCGCCGGATATCGGGACGGCCGAAATTGAAGAAGTTGTTGACAGCATGAAGAGCGGCTGGCTGGGAACTGGTCCGAAAGTGGCCGCCTTTGAGGATGCTTTTTGCCAATACAAAGAGGCACGACACGCGGTTGCAGTGAACTCCTGTACCGCAGCATTACATCTGAGCATGATTGCCGCCGGAATAGCGCCGGGGGATGAAATTATCGTTCCGGCGATGACTTTCTGTTCCACGGTAAACGCAATCATTCATGCCAATGCTGTCCCTGTCCTGGTTGATGTTGATCCCACAACGATGAATATTGATCCAAACCAGGTGGCAGCTAAAATTACATCCAAAACGAAAGGGATCATTTGTGTTCATTTTGCCGGTCGTGCCTGTGATATGGATGCCATCTGCAAAATTTGCAACCGTTATGATTTGAAATTAATTGAAGACTGCGCGCACGCCATTGAAACCGAATATAAAGGCAGAAAAACGGGTACATTCGGTGACTTTGGATGTTTTAGTTTTTATGTAACCAAAAATGTTATCACCGGTGAAGGCGGCATGGTCGTTGCCGCAAAGGAATCGGATGCCGCCCGCATCAAGACACTTGCTCTTCATGGCATGAGCAAAGATGCATGGAAACGGTTTGCGGATGAAGGGTACAAACATTACCAGGTCGTTGAATGCGGCTTTAAATATAATATGATGGACATTCAGGCGGCCATTGGCATTCATCAGCTAAAACGGGTTGAAAAAAACTGGATAGCCAGAAAAAAAATCTGGAACAGATACAATGAGGCGTTTAAACATCTGCCTTGCATCCTCCCCTCAGACCCGGCTTCGGACACCCGGCACGGTTATCATTTATATACCCCGTTGATTGATATCGATAAAACCGGCAGAAGTAGAGACTGGGTTCTTGATGCCATGACGCATGAAAATATCGGTGTGGGTGTTCATTATATTCCAGTTCACCTGCATCCATTTTATCAGAAAGAGTATGGGTGGGAAAAAGGAGATTTCCCCCATGCGGAATGGATTGGTGATCGAACTGTCTCCCT
>CAZQLG010000373.1:2019-3190 GCA_964594105.1 uncultured Desulfococcus sp.
AAGACAGACAAAAATTGATTGATACAATCAAGTGCATTTCCGATATATTAAACAGTATGACCGGCATTGAATTGTTTGAATATGAATCCAACGGATGGCTGTCATGGCGGTACAGTTTTAAAGTGCCGGATGCTCAAGACAAAATGAATCTGATTCAAAAATTCCGAGCGTTAAATATCCCATTTAGCCACCTATATCAGCCCCTGCCCCAGCAGATTCAGGGCATACAATCTCATGGCGGATTGAAGAATACAGATCTTATTTCCAGGCAGATTGTTAACCTGAAATATTCGATGGATCTAAACACTGTGAAAAGTCTTTTGGATAAACTGCAATGCTTAAAACGGACCATTTAATCGGTGTCTGCATTACGAATTCAAAATATTAGAAATGCGTGCGATAATGAATGGGATGTTATGCTGGCAGAATGTCCGCATGCAACGTTTTTTCACTCCCGGGCATGGGCTGAAATCTGGCAACAATATAACGGACTGATAGCACGGTCAAAAAAAATCGAATTTTCAGACGACCGAGCATTAATACTGCCATGCTCCTATTATCCTGCCATGAAAGGTATGGTAAAAAATGTTGTGATGTCGCCGGCCGGCACATACGGCGGTCCATTATATCAATCTGACATTACGCCTGAACACACTCAATTGGCTATCGCTAAGGTTGAAAAATTCCCCCTGGTGACATGGCGGCAAAATCCTTTTGAACCGCTTTCAAAAAATGATTGGCCGGTCAATTCAACTTATGATTTCACCCAGGCCCTTGACATTCCTGACGGATTTGACGAAGTTTACAAAAACTGGACCAAAGGCCACAGGTCCGCAGCCAAAAAAGCCAGACGGGAAGGCATTACAGTCCGACAGGCGACATCCCTCAAAGACTGGCAGGCTTACTATGAAGCCTATATGGATTCTCAAGACCGATGGGGCGAAAAGGCGACAAGCCGTTATGGATGGCAATTATTTGACATTTTCTATCAGGCCGGCTCCTCAAACATAAAGTTATGGATCGCTGAATTAGATAATCAATTAACTGCCGGGGCCATCTGCTTTTATCAAAATAATCATGTGGTATACTGGCATGGTGCAGCCCATGCTGCCTGGTTCCATTTGCGGCCGGTCCATTTGTTGTTGTATGAAGTCATAAAAGATGCCTGTGA
>CAZQLG010000374.1:0-3184 GCA_964594105.1 uncultured Desulfococcus sp.
AAAACCTGGATGCCCGCGAACGCATGCTCATTGCCGCAACCATGGGGGCGGCGGCGTTTCAAAAAGGGCTTGGCATGATTCATTCCCTGGCACACCCATTATCCAGCCGGTATAACATGCATCACGGGCTGGCAAACGCCCTGCTCATGCCGGCGGCCATTTCATTTATTGAAAACGCAACTCTGGATACGGACCAGCGAAACCGGGTCAAAAGGGTGCAGGCATTGTTTGCCGACCGCAGATATCCATCCGGCAGCCTGTCGGAAATGAGTTTACAATTTATCAAGAGCCTGGGCATTGCGCCGGGGCTTTCAAGTCATGGTGTTTTGGAAAATGATTTGGAATTGCTGGCAAAAGAAGCGTTTGAAGATCCCTGTCACCCGACAAACATGATTCCGGTGGGGTTTGCTGATTTGTTATTCGTTTATAAGGCGGCATTATGAAAATTGCGCTGCTCCAGTGTGATCATGTGGTAGAAGAACTTCAGCCGGCACATGGGGATATCCCGGATCTTTTTAAAAACCTGTTTGCCCGGGTCGCACCGGAAGTGTCCCTAAGTGTATTTGACGTCACCCAGGGAGAATACCCGGACCTTTCAGCAGCCGAACCGTATGATGGGTTTATCAGTAGCGGAGCACGATATTCGGTTTATGATAGTGACCCATGGATTTTCCGGTTCAAAGAATTTGTCCGTGAACTCTATGATCACAACAGGAAATTTGTCGGTATCTGTTTTGGTCACCAGATGATGGCTGAGGCCCTGGGCGGTAAATGTGAAAAATCAGACCAGGGCTGGGGGGTTGGTATTAAAGAGGTGAAGATACATCAAAAAAGGTCCTGGATGCAGCCGGAACTGGACAGCTACCGGATGATTGTTAGCCATGCGGACCAGGTTCTTGAGATCCCTGAAAATGGTGAAATTTTGGGCGGGAATTTCCATTGCCCCTGTTCCATATATACGGTGGGCGGAAATTTTTTGGGCATTCAGGCCCATCCGGAATTTACGCCAGCGTTTGAAAAAGATATCATGGATATCCGGCAGGATCGAATCGGGCAACAGGCCATAGATGCAGCCATTCCGACATTAAATGAGAAAACCGACGAAGCCGTTGTCACACGCTGGATTGTTCAATTTATCCGGAATAACAATTTAACGCCATAAGCATTTGGAGACATAATAATGTACGGATTCAAAGGAAAAATACTGGTTGTTGATCTGGATCGAAAAGATTCCAACATTATTAAAAAAGATGAGCCGTATTACAGAAAATATATGGGCGGGGCGCTTCTAGGGGCCGCCCTGTATGAGGAGCTGATTAGCGGATACGAATCGGTGGATGCACTGGGGCCTGAAAACCCCATTGTTTTTGCCACCGGTCCCATGGCCGGCGGCAATGTCTGTGGTGCTACCCGGGTGAATATTTTATCAAAAGCACCTGAGTCTACGGGGATTTATCTGTCCCAGGCCGGCGGCGAGTTCGGCCCGGCACTGAAACGCGCGGGGTATGATGCGCTGGTAATTACCGGAAAATCTGATATTCCGGTAATTCTGGATATCAATAATGACAAGGTGGGTTTTGTTGCAGCCGCTGATTTGTGGGGAATGGACCGGGTCAAAGCTCGCCATCAGTTAATTACGGACATGGGAAAAGACTATTGTATTGCATCCATTGGTCCGGCCGGTGAAAATAAGGTCCGATATGCCAATATTATGTTTGAACCGGAACACTATGCCGGCCGGGGAGGGCTTGGGGCGGTCCTGGGAGCAAAATTAGTCAAAGCAGTGGCGGTTCGCGGGGACCAGGAAACGGTTTTTAAAAATCCTGAAGCAGTCAAACAAATCAACCGCAAAGGCAGGAACGGGTTTTCAGAATCCATTAAGAAAAATCCCCGTTCTTTTCTCGGTGTTTTAAGGCATCTTGGAACCTATGGGCTGCTAGAAATGAACCGGAAAATCGGTAATTTGCCTACTCATAATTTTAATTCCGGATGCCCGGATGATACAGTAGACTTGAAACATTATCACCATGAAACCGCAAAAGCGGAAATCATTGGGCACAACACCTCCTGCAAAAACTGTTTTGTGGCCTGTAAAAAAAGTTCAAAGCTAAATCCCGGCAGCAGCAGTTTGCCGGAATATGAAAGTATCGCCATGCTTGGGGCTAACATCGGTCTTGAGGGCGATTTTGAAACATGCCTTGAGGCCTGCGAACTCTGTAACCGGCTGGGACTGGATACGATTTCAACCGGAAATATGATTGCCTGGCTGATGGACTGCTTTGAAAGCGGTGTTTTGGATCAGGAAACAGAGGGGTATTCTATCAGGTTCGGAGATAGCCAAAAAGTAATAGCGCTTATTAAAAATATCGCGTTTCGTGAAAATGATCTGGGGAGCCTCCTTGCTGACGGGATCGGACCGGCGGTGGACAAATTCGGTTCTCAGACCCGGACATATTCGCGGTTTGTGAATGGGATTGGTATGCCGGCCCATATGCCAAGAAAAAAACCGGGCGTCGGATTTGCCTATCTGCATGGGCCCAATCCGGCGGACCATATGAAACAGGAGCATGACTGGATTGCTGCGCATGCCGGAAGTTTAAAAGCGTTTAATCTTAAGGAAACATCGGCGCCGGATGCCCTTGATGCAGCAAAAATAGATGTGGTAAAAGCTACGCAAACCTATTATGCGGCCATGGATTCGCTGAGCCTGTGTATGTTTATTTTTGGTCCTGGAAATATTTATTCGTTTGGTGAGATCACTGACATGGTGTGCGCGGCTACCGGATTTGAGCTTGGCTTTGAAGAATTGATGAAAATCGGTGAACGGACCATTTTGCTTCAGCGAAAATTATATCTGAAACTGGGCGGAAAAGACAGTGAATTCTTGTCCTTTATGGAGCAGGAAATTCCTGAAGGCCCTTCAAAAGGGGCAAAAATAAATAAAACTGATTTTGAAAATGCCAGAAAATATTATTACAAGATAATGGGGTGGGATGAAGATGGATGCCCGAAAGATGAAACCCTTAATCATCTGGGAATTTAAAACAATAAAAAATAGGACGAAAAGGTCATTTTCCTCTTGACAATCACATGTTTTATCATTAATTAAATGGATCTTGATGATCCCCGGTAGCTCAGTCGGCAGAGTCCCGCAGGGCGGGATTAACCACCGTGCAGTGGGATC
>CAZQLG010000375.1:0-3160 GCA_964594105.1 uncultured Desulfococcus sp.
ATATTAAAATCATCTGAGTTTTAAAGAAAAGCGAGATAAAAAGATGACAGACAATAAAGCACCACTGTGTCCCTATTGCGGACAGGAAATGAAAAAATGGATGGTTCCCATTGCCTCTACCTGGCCCAATGAATTTTTTTATGTTTGTTTTAACGACGAATGTTCTTATTTTGTTCAAGGTTGGCAACGGATGTGGGAACAACAGGCCACCCGGGCATCTTATCGCTGCCGCATAGATCCCGATACCGGCAAACCAGCGCCTCTGCCGGTATGGTCCTATGACGCTTTGAAAGACGATATTATTGAGTAATAGAAAGGGTCTTTTCACCAAAAAGAGCAAAATTCAACCACCGGGAGCCGAACTTCATGAGTTCAACATCATCGGTTTTCATACGGCGGATTTGATCCGGATCAACCTCAAACCGTTTCATAAATGTTGATTTGAAAATAAAATTTTTAAATGCGTCTAAGTCATAACAGCCCATATAGAACATCTGTAGCTGCTTGGGGCTTAAGCCTTTTATTCGTCGGAAATTTTTACCTGTCACAATATCCATAAAAAAATCGTTCATCGTATTGTATTCATCAAGCCCCTGATCCTTGACCCAATCTTGAATCAGCCATTCTTTGGGTTCATTAAATCCAAGACAATGCGGCTCTTTGATAATGAAAAAAAAATCATCGGATTTTTTTCTTTCGTAAATCTTAGAGGCCGCCCGCCCCAGAGGGTAGATTCGGCACGCTCCCGGTCGATCTTCATAAACCGTGCAACCGTTTACGCTTACAAATGGACACCTATGTTTTTTATCATTGTTCATTTTCAGCAAAACAATAGGAAATCCATAGCCTTTATCAATAGAGGTGTTTGTATATTTTTTTAAAAAATCCTCTGAGGGCAGGCCCAGCCGTGTTCTTAGGCGGATGACATCATAAGGGGTGAGCACAAGGTCCAAATTGGCACAACAGGCTGTAAAGCAAGGCAGGTCCTTATGGCATGCAAATCTGAACCTGTCATTGGTAAGCGGCTGCACCAGCATGTCGTTGTTCATCTAAGGCCTAACTTCTGTTTTTTTTGCTTTGATCACTTCCGGCCTTATTTTAAGTCCCTGCTGTCCGAGCAGTCCGTATTCAAGCCATTTCATGGCAAAATAATAGAGTTCCACGTCATCTTCTTTTATTTTTTCCACCGCTTCCGGTTCTAGCTCGAAACGCTTCAGAAATGTACTTTCCAGCACAAAACGTCTAAACCGATCCAGATCATAGCAGGCCATATAATACATTTCCTGGATCTTTTTGTTCGTAATCTTATTATGGCTGACAGATTCGTTTGTGGTAATTTTTTTAAACGGTGCTTCCATCTGCTGATAAACGGAAACTCCCTGTTCTTTAATCCAATCTTTTAAAGTTAAGCTTCTGTCTGATTGGAGACCGAGACAAAAAGGGACATCCATAACAGAATAATATTCTTTTCCCGCTGTTTCGGTTATTTTGGTGCTTTCGGGTTGCAGGGGATATATGCGGCAGGGCCATGGACGATCCTGATAAATCATGCAGCCGCGCTTCGTCACGAAGGGGCAGTTTTTTTCATCATCATCCTTCATTTTAAGAATAACGACAGGAAGACCTGCGTCGCCGATCATCGTCACTGTATAATCGGCTAAAAACTTTTCTGAAGATATATGAAGGCCGTTTTTCATACGAAGGATATCATAAGGCGTCAGAACGATAGTGATATCGCGGCAACATCGGGTATAACACTTAAGGCTCTGACGGCACTCAAATCGAAAATGGTTTTCCGGGGTTAGTACGGTTAAACCCTGTTTTTGCTTGCTTTTTTTTATCATATTTTCATCCCTGCTTGCTTTTTCTCAATACCGTAGCGCAAAAGTTTGCGGCGGAGTGTGTTTTTATTGATCCCGAGTTCTTTGGCCGTTAGCATCTTTTTCCAATTATTTCTTTGAAGGGCCTGTAAAATCGCGATTTTTTCGATTTCCTTAAGAGTTACGGCTGCTGCGGTTAAGGTGGAAGGAATTTCCTTTAAAAATTGATCCGGCAAGTCTTGCAAACGGATCAGTTCTTCTTTACACATGATAAAAGCGTGTTCAATTGCATTCTCAAGCTCCCGTATGTTGCCGGGCCAGTCATATAGCATCAGGGCAGCCATTGCATTATCAGTTAGCCCCAGAATTTTTTTATCTTTTTCACAATTGAAACGCTCGATAAAATGATTCACTAAAAACGGAATATCCTCTTTTCGGTCTGTAAGCGTAGGCAGGGTCAGCTTTATCACATTAATGCGAAAATATAGATCCTCCCTGAATTTGTTTTCTTTAACCATTTTTTCCAGTTTTTGATGGGTTGCAACCACAACCCTGGCATTGGTTTTGGCAGGTTTTACTGATCCCAAAGGTTCATAAGTCTTTTCCTCGAGAACCCGCAAAAGACGAATCTGCAATGCCTGGGAAATATCCCCGATCTCATCTAAAAAAATAGTGCCGTTATTGGCACGTGCAAAACGTCCTGGTTTGTCATTTTTTGCATCAGTAAAAGCCCCGGCCTTGTATCCAAAAAGCTCTGATTCTATAAGGGTGTCGGGCAGTGCCCCGCAATTGACCGGTACAAAAGGCCCGTGCTTTTTGAGGCTGTTATGATGAATTGCCTTGGCAAGTAATTCTTTTCCTGTGCCGGTTTCCCCCTCTATTAAAACGGTGCAGTTGCTTTCGGCAATTTGAGGAAGGGTTGAAAAAATTTGAAGCATTTTTTCATTTTTGCTCATCATATTTTCAAAAGAAAAAACTCTACGGAGTGATTTGCGCAACTGATTAAGAACGGTTAAATCCCTGAACGTCTCAACACCACCAATCACACGGCCTTTGCGATCCCTCAATATAGTGGCGTTGACATTGATGGGGATACGTTTTCCATCTGAACGGTTCATGCAAACCGGCATATTCATAATCGGAATATCGGTATTTAAAACCTTGCGGAGAATACAATCTTTCTTATTACATGCATCGGTACTAAAGACCTCTGAGCATGGCTGTCCGATGGCCGCTTCCCGCGACACTCCTGTAATTTTTTCTGCCGCCCTGTTAAACGAAGTAATGCACCAGTCCAAATCGACAGTAAAAACGCCTTCCTCAATACTGTCCAATATGAT
>CAZQLG010000376.1:0-3157 GCA_964594105.1 uncultured Desulfococcus sp.
AGGAACGCACCGGATACACCGCCCATGGATGTGAAGAAGGAAATAATAAAAGCGATGGCAGGCGGTATGAACGGATTTAATTCAATATCAGCAACCGGGAAATACATGTTTACGCCCTTCCTGGTTTTGATTTATAATCTTCTGCATTTATTTCCGCTTCTTTTATCAGCCGGTGCAGGTATTGCCTTTGAATTCCGGCCGCCTCCGCCGCCCGGCTGATATTTCCGTTGGAATTTTCAAGAAGTAATCGAATATATTGCGAATGAAATAACAGAATCATTTTTTCTTTTGCGTCCCGAAAGGGCAGGTCCATAATATTTCGGTTGAATTCAGGACATATGATATCCGGCGCATTATCCGGAAATAAGTCCTTTTGCGTGAGGTGTTCACCGTTGCTCAAAATGACGCTGCGCTCAATGAGGTTCTCCAGTTCCCGGATGTTCCCGGGAAAATTCTGAGATAAAAGGGCGCTGATGGCATCCGTCGTAAAATCGAGGATGTCCTTCTGGTTAAGAAGGGTATATTTTTTTAAGAAATATCGGGCCAGGAGGGGAATGTCATTTTTCCGGCTGTTTAATGGCGGGATTTCAATCCGAATGACATTTAAACGATAAAAAAGGTCTTCTCTGAACCGTTTTTCTTTGATGTCTTCTTCCAGGTGATGATTGGTGGCGGATATAAAGCGGATATTTGCTTTTTTTGTGAAAGTACTTCCCACAGGCTTATATTCGCCTTCCTGAATGAGTCGCAGGAGCTTTGTCTGCATTAAAAGGCTTAAATCGCCGATTTCATCTAAGAAAAGAGTGCCTCCGTCAGCAATCTCGACCAGTCCTTTTTTGTCTTTCCAGGCCCCGGTGAACGCCCCTTTTACATGGCCGAAAAGTTCGCTTTCAATCACGTTTTCTGTTATTGCTGTACAGTTAACCGTAATCATTTTTTCATTTTTTTTTCGGCTGTTGTGATGAATCGCCTTTGCAACCAGCTCCTTTCCGGTTCCGCTTTCACCGGTAATCAGTACGGTTGCGCTTGTAGGGGCGACCTGTTTGATTTTTTCAAAGAGCTTTTTCATTGGCGGTGTTGCGCCGATCATTGGTGGCGTGCCCTCTTTTTTCAACAGCGCTTTACGAAGGGTTCTGTTTTCTGCCAGCATTTTTTGCCACGACAGCACTTTGTCAATGGTCAGGAGTATGCGTTCGCGCTTAAACGGTTTGGTGATGTAGTCATATGCTCCTTGCTGTACCGCCAAAACAGCGGTTTCAATGGTTGCATAAGCGGTTATAATAACAACAGAAATATCCGGTCTGATTTTTTTCATTTCTTTGAGCAGGGACATTCCGTCCATTTTTGGCATTTTAAGGTCTGTGATAACAAGGTCAAAAGGTTCTTCTTTAAATACTTTGAGCGCATTTAAAGGGTCACTGTCGGCTGTTACATGATGGTCCGTTTCTTCCGATATGATTCTTTTTAACAGTGTCAGCATATCTTTTTCGTCGTCTACGATTAATATCCTGCCGGCCATGCCGTTAATCCTCTTGGTTTTGTATGGGTAGTTTTACAGTAAAAACAGTACCATGCGGTTTTCCCGATGAATTTTCCGGGGTACTGACACAATTGATTGTTCCGCCGTTTTTTGAAATAATGCCGTAGCTGACTGACAGGCCCAGGCCCGTCCCTTCCCCTTCTGGTTTGGTGGTAAAAAAAGGTTCAAAGATATGGTCCATGTCTTCATTTTTTATGCCAATTCCGGTATCCCTAAATTGAATGCTCGCTTTTTTTCGTGATTGTTCGATTGCGGTTTGGATAGTCAGTACCCCACCGGCCTTCATAACTGCGATGGCATTGTTGATCAGGTTTAAAAAAACCTGCTGGAGTTCTCGGGAATTTCCCCGAACAGGCGGGATATTCCTGTTTAAATCCATTATCAGTTCAATATTATTAATTTCAATAGTATGTGTCACAATACCGGTAATTTCTTTTAAGCATTTATTCACATCAGTATATGTTGACGTTTCCTCTCCATGGCGTGCGAAGCGCAGCAGATTTTCCACAATCTGTTTGCAGTGAAATCCCTGCCGCTCAATTGTTTTCAGGTCTTCGAATTCCTGTGATCCTTTTTCTTTTTTCCGAATCAACAGATCACAGAAACCGAGTATCACACCTAACGGATTATTAATCTCATGGGCAACGCCTGCTGCCAGTGTTCCGAGAGCGGCCAGTTTTTCCGTGTTCACCAGTTGCCTTTCAAGGTTTTTAGCTTCGGTAATATCTCTTGCGATGCACAAAACAGTGGTCACTTTTTCTCTATCATCCCGGATGGGCATAAAATTGGCGCTGATCCAGATTTGATGGACTCCCATCTTGAGTTGAAAATCATCCCGCACGCTTCGTTTGTGTTTAAAAACAAGGTCGAGCATTTTTAATTGTTTTTTTGCCGCTTCTTTTGTGAAGACTTTTTGAATTTTAATTCCGATAAAGTCATCCGGACTGCCCCCAAAAAAATTGGCGGTAAAGCTGTTCATGGACTGAAATTTAAATTCAGCGTCAATGGTGAAAATAAAATCTTCTGCGCTTTCCACCAGGGAGCGGTATTTCTCTTCTGATTTTTTAAGATCTTTTGTCCTTTCGTTGATTTTGCTTTCAAGCGTCCGCACCCATCTTATTTCAAGAATCAGTATTCCCAGACCGGCCAGCAAAATAATAGAGATGATCATCCCCTGGAACAAAAAGCGCCATATGTGTATTTGGTTGATGTATTTTTCTATTTCCGAAACCGGCGCGACCACCGCCACAGACCATTTCTGCAAAGGTGTGGTTGAGATGTCGATGGGGCAATAGGCAATGAGCTTTTCAATTTTACCGGTAATTCCCCGGTGCCAGCCGGTCGAGTATGATCCCGTGCCTTCTTCTCCTTTGAGCATTTTTTCTTTTTGAATAAAATCGATATTGCGGTAAGAAAGTCCGGGCTCCTTTTGTTTGCGTGCCTTAAACGCATTTTCGCCAATGAATGCAGGCTCCGGATGAAAGACGAATATGCCGTTATCATCGATGATCCAGGCATATCCGGTTTTTCCGGAACGAACATTTTGTAACAGCGGGCCAAGAAACCAGGACATATTTATTTTAAAAATTATTATTTTTGGAGAGGAACCGGAAATAT
>CAZQLG010000377.1:0-3145 GCA_964594105.1 uncultured Desulfococcus sp.
AAATAATGATAAAGGAAGTTTGGCGTACCCCCCTTCGTATCTTCCTTTTCTAAAGCAGGTTGATCCCCTTGTGATTTATCCGGGGATCAACCTGCATAATATTCTGTTGACCGGATTGTATCCGGATTTTTGACTATTTTATAAACAGCATTTCCTGATACGTCGGCAGCGGCCACAGGTCGTCAGCCACAATCCCTTCCATTTTGTCGGCAATCTCACGGACCTTGAGCATGGCCGGCAGGGTCTGTTCGCAGCAAGTGATGGCTTCATCCAACGCTTCATTACTCTTGTGGGCAATCAGGGTCTCCAGGGTTTTAATACTGGTTTTTAATGCCTTGATCAGCCCGGCGGTTTCTTCTAAGGCGGTATTCTCATAATCCACACCCAGTGCCTTCATTTTCAGGCAGGCGTCGGCCAGTTCGGTCTGGTAGCGCACGGCTGCCGGGTAAATAATCGTGTTGGCCATTTCCGTAACTATTTTGGCTTCCACTTCGATTTTCAGGTTGTATTGTTCTATATATGTTTCATAGCGGCTGTGCATTTCTTTTTTTGAAAGCACCTTGTATTTGCTGAAAAGTTCAATCACGTCATCTTCAATGAGCATGGGCAGGGCTTCCGGGGTGGTTTTCAAATTTGGCAGTCCGCGTTTGGCTGCTTCTTCCTGCCAGGCGTCTGTATAGTTGTCACCGTTAAAAATAATCGATCCATGCTTGTCGATAATCTCTTTTACGACATCCTGAACAGCGTCATGGAGCTTTGACGCATCGCCGTCAATGGCATTCTCAAGTTTTGTGGCAATATAATCAATGGCGTCCGCAAAAATGGTGTTCATGGCCACTATCGGTCCGGAAACAGACTGGTCGGACCCCACCGCCCGGAACTCGAACCGGTTGCCGGTGAACGCGAACGGGCTGGTCCGGTTGCGGTCGCCCGCGTCTTTGGGCAGGTCCGGTAGCGCATCAACACCGATTTTCATTACGCTGGCTTTTTTAGAACTTGTGGCCTCGCCATTTTTAATGTGCTCAAACACCTCGGTCAGTTGTTTGCCGAGAAAAATAGAAATAATCGCTGGCGGCGCTTCATTGGCACCCAGGCGATGGTCGTTTCCGGCTGATGCGATAACTGCACGCAGCACTTTGGCATATTTATGAACGCCTCGGATGACGGCCGCACAGAATACGAGAAATTGGGCGTTTTCATGGGGCGTATCGCCCGGATCCAGGAGGTTCCCCTGAGTGGCGTTTCCAAAGGAATAGTTGCAATGCTTGCCGGAACCGTTTATGCCGGCAAACGGTTTTTCGTGCAGCAGGCATTCCATGCCGTGTTTTTTGGCCACTTTTTTAAGGGTCACCATGGTCAGCTGCTGATGATCGGTGGCTATGTTGGCGGTTTCAAAAACCGGGGCCACTTCAAACTGGCCGGGGGCCACTTCATTGTGTCGTGTTTTTACCGGAATGCCCAGTCGGTAAAGTTCGCGTTCCACTTCAAACATAAACGCTAGTACCCGGTCGGTGATGGCGCCGAAATAATGATCATCAAACTGCTGGCCTTTTGCAGATGGCGCACCAAACAGCGTTCTGCCCGTGGCCTGAATGTCCGGTCGGTAGGGAATAAAGTTTTTATCAACCAGAAAATATTCCTGCTCCGCACCACAAGTTGCGGCAACGATTTTACCGGAATCATCACCGAAAAGGTTTAATATCCGCTGGGCCTGGGTGTTTAAAGCCTGCATGGATCTCAGGATCGGGGTTTTTTTATCCAATGCTTCGCCTTTCCATGATATAAAGGCCGTGGGGATACAGAGGGTGGCACCGTTGGGGCTTTCCATGATATAAGCTGGACTGGTGACATCCCATGCCGTATAGCCTCTGGCCTCAAATGTCTGGCGAAGGCCACCGCTGGGAAAACTTGACGCATCCGGTTCTCCCTGGATTAATGTTTTACCTGAAAATTCCGCAATGGCGTTGCCGGCCAAATCCGGGACCAGGAAGCTATCATGTTTTTCAGCGGTTGCGCCGGTCAGCGGGAAAAATACATGGGCATAATGGGAAGCCCCTTTGCTCATGGCCCAGTCTTTCATGGCATTGGCCACGACATCCGCAACAGAGGCGTCTAGGGCGGAGTAATTTTCAACCGTCTTTTTTAAGGATTTATAAATATCCTTCGGCAGTCGTTTCATCATCACAGTCATGCTGAAGACATTTTCGCCAAATTTATTAATGGAGTTCTCTTTCTTGTAAGGGATGGTTGTTTTTGTCGCTTTAATTTTATTAATCGTTGAAATTGCCTGTATGCGTCCGTTCATTATGTTCCTTTCGATAAAGTTTGTTTTTTTATTTATAAAGAAATTGGATAATATATTTTTAGTTGTTAATTTTATATCTCAAATTCTTCTAAGTCAACATATGGCCGGGTTTTTCGGCCAAGAACGGATATCAGCTTTCCAGCTGCGAAGCCGGTGATGCTTGCCACTAAAATGGTTAATCCGATGCCGGCAAGCGGAGTCCCTTTGCTGATACCATCTTCAAGATTAAATTCTTCTGGCGTGGTCATGGTTGTAATGATGCCTAACCCGAAAATTGTGCCAAAGGCATGGATAACAATAGATCCACCGGTATCAATAAAACTGTCCGCCGGAATCAGCCCCAATCCATTATCGAGCAGAATCCATTCGTTAATCATATAACAGGGCATGAATAATAGACCCATTATTATATATTGTCCCATTTTTAATCTTCCCAATGGCGCGCCGGTGCAGATCAGGAGGCTGGCAGCAGCAAATTCTGCCAGTATAAGCCTGTCTATCTAAGGATTCGGTCCGCCAAAAATCCCCAGGCTGTCCTTTAAAATATAAAGCGGAATCGCGATACTTACCATGAGATACGTCGCCGTTAAAGCAGACCGTCCGTATTTTTTGACAAAGACCATCAAAAAACCGAAACCCGCAATCAGCATCGCCATCATGTGGATAGACCGGTTGTATTTTTGGACATTTGTGACCGCATCTAGCATATTACTTGATTCAGCACACTATAAAACGCCTGAAGTCAGAAATAGAATTGCCATTGCGCCAAATAAAATAAGCGTTAAATTTGACAAACTCGTAAAAAGTCGGATTTCGATGGCAAAGAAAAAAGCGCCACCA
>CAZQLG010000378.1:0-3141 GCA_964594105.1 uncultured Desulfococcus sp.
CAAAGAGGGTTTAAATCAATAGCTTATAATAAAACTTCGAAAATAATTACAATTCCTAAACGGAATATAACCATACAAGTCCTTGCTGAGAATATTCATGGCTGGAGTGTTCCTGCAGAAGTTAAAATTAAATGGAAAGGGCAAAGAGAAGCTCCCCAGAATATTTTTAAACCAACATTATACGTACTTTCAATAGGTGTAAGTGATTATAAAAACAATGATTACGATTTAAAATATGCCGCCAAAGATGCAAGAGATTTTTCATCAATAATGAAAACTCAAAAGGGTGGTTTATATAAAAATGTTGTTATAAAAACTTTAACAGATGTAAATGCAACAAGAGATAATATTTTGGATGGTTTGGATTGGATTCAAAGTGAAACAACTTCCCGTGATATGGCAATGATATTTATTGCAGGGCATGGTGTAAACGATAATGTAGGGAAATTTTACTTTTTACCTTATGAGGCAGATATTAATTCTTTACGTCGTACAAGCCTGTTATTTATTGAACTTAAATATACTACTTCTGAAATACCGGGAAAAGTGATTGCATTTGTTGATGCCTGTCATTCTGGTAATGTAATGGGCAAGAGAAGAGGTCCGGATGTTAACAACTTAGTGAATGAACTTACTGATGTAGAAAGTGGTGCCGTAGTATTTACCTCCTCCACAGGCAAACAATATTCATTGGAAAATGATGCATGGGGAAATGGGGCATTTACCAAAGCCTTGATAGAAGGAATGAGGGGTAATGCCGATTATTTAAAAAAAGATAAAATCACAATTCGATCTCTTGATTTATATATTTCAAACAGAGTTAAAGAACTAACAAAAGGAAAACAATCTCCAACAGTTGTTATCCCTGAGAGTATGTCTGATTTTCCAATTGGAATTGTGCGTTAGGTTTTTTTATAGAACACAGGTTTGGCGGATTGCACGGATGCTCACTGATTTTTATATTTGTACGAGGAATGAATTCTTATCTGTGCAAATCCGTTTAATCTGCGTCATCAGCGTTCCAAAAGATAGATTAGAGCCAAATGTCTTATATCACTCATCCCGAACACAACGCACCCCGGTATCTGTATTGCCAAAAAGCATCCAGCCATTGCGGTTGGTGGTACGGGCAAATTTCGGAACATAGTACCACGATCCGCCCCGGGCAACTTTGTAAGTTTTGTTCGCCGAACCTTTTGGGTTAAACTCCGGACTGGAACCGTAGTAGTTTTCATCATGAAAATCAGCGCAATATTCCCACACATTGCCACTCATGTCGTACAGCCCCAATTCGTTTGCTTTTTTCTGGCCCACCGGATGGGTAGTCCCTCCTGAGTTGTCGCTGTGCCAGCCAGCTTCATCCGCATTGTTGCTGCCGGCATATTGGTAATTGTTGCTTTTTTGCCCCCCTCGAGCGGCATATTCCCATTCCGCTTCGGTGGGCAAGCGTCCGCCTTTCCATTTGCAATAGCTTTCAGCATCTTTTTTGCTCAGGAAAACAGCCGGATGGTTGACATCTTTCAAAGGCCGTTCTTTTCCTTTTACATCGCAGCGCCACGAAACGTTTTTAACCTTTTTTCGCTTTGTGCCCGAAAGCCAGGTAAAGCCCCGGTTCTCAACCTCGGTTTGGTATCCGGTAGCATCGGCGAACCTTTTAAAATCGGCAACCGTAGCTTCGTACATGTCCAAATAAAATCCATCCAATTTTACTTTGTGGCTTGGCCGCTGGTTGGTTTCCCCATTGTTGTTGCCCATCATAAACGTCCCGCCAGAAACAAAAACCATGTTGTCGTATTGCTTTTTGGGGATGCTGGCAGATTTAGGCATTTCATTTTTGGTTTCAACGATTTCTGGCTCGCCCATGCGGACAATGGTTTCTTGGTTTTCGCTGACAACAATAAATTGCTTACTTATGGCATTAATTATCCCCCCAGGATCATTGTTTAACAATTGGAAAGCATGTTTTCCTACCGGGATGTTGTCGAGCGTAATGTTTGTGTTGGCCTTCATATCCCTCAAAAAACCAAATTCCCAGGAAAGTTTGCCATCGAAATATGCCATTATTTTTACGCTTCCGGTGGCTGTTTTAGTTTCCTCTTTGATTGTAATGGAAGGACTGCTTTGGGCTGAAATATTGTTGGCGCCATCCAATACAAAAATAAAATCGCCCTTATCCAGGTTCGGGTTTCTTATTTTCCCATACTGGGGATGCTGGGCATCGTAGGAATAATTGACCACGCTGGTTTGAAGGTACTCGCCCAGTTCGCTTCCCGAAATATATTGATCTCGGTTAAGGTCGGCTTCGCCTTGAAGCCCGACAATAAACTGTCTGCAAAAAATGCTTTCATCCGGGACTTCTTCATCAGCGCCCCCGGCAGTGATAAATTGCCTGACAGGC
Organism: uncultured Desulfococcus sp.; assembly: GCA_964594105.1. GTDB lineage: Bacteria > Desulfobacterota > Desulfobacteria > Desulfobacterales > Desulfosalsimonadaceae > SURF-3. The sequence goes on from CAZQLG010000378.1 coordinate 2,399, forward strand.
TTTGAGGTTTTGTAGTTGATTATGGCCGGTGCGGCTTTCGAAAGTGAAAATATTGAACCTGAAAAGCAGCAATCGAACAAAAACAGGGCATGTTTCGAATCCATCCGTTTGGCATACACTTCCATCATTTCCATGTCGATGGCCTTGTCTTTAAAACCTTCAGGATTGTTGTGCGGATTGGGTGCATCAGCCGGGATAATGTAGCCCATTTCGCCACCCCACTGTTGTTTCATGGTGTAGCCATGGCCCGAAAAATAAACCAGCAGGCGGGCATTAAATTCGCGAGAGTATTGCGAAATAAAATTATCAAAGGCTTTTTTAATTTCGGTGCTGTTGGGGTTTTCAACAATGGTGACCAAGAAATCCTGTTCCTCAAGCGCAGTGCGGAGCTTTATCATGTCCTTGCCCACGCCCGGTAAATCGCTCCATCCGTTGGTGTAATCGCTCACACCAATAAGCAGTGCATGGCTTTGGGAATAAAGAGGAGAGGCTTTGCCGTCTATTTTAATGTCCAATTCTTTAAATCCTCGCTGTTGTGCAAAAAGACAAACGGTCAGGGAGACAAGTACTAAGCTGGCTAAAAACTTTTTCATTTCTATTCGAATTAGTAAAAAACTATAAAAATAAGAAAACTGTTTAAAACAACCAGAAAATAAACGTGTAAATATTTATTTCCTCTAAACCAGCCCCTTTTGAAAAATTTACTTATAATACCAAAAGTACATCAAAAAGTAACACTTTGC
>CAZQLG010000379.1:0-3134 GCA_964594105.1 uncultured Desulfococcus sp.
TTCCAGAATTTTTCAAAACCGATGTCTGCGGCAAAACCTGATTCGGTGACGTGGTAGTCGAACAGTTTCAGACCCACACGGTCGGCAATAATTGAAGACTGGCCGACAGCGATGTTGGCGAACGGACCGGCGTGAACAAAGCAGGGCTGATATTCTGCAGTGCACATCAGGGTCGGGTTGATGGTATTTCTCATGAAGGCGGCCATTGCGTTGCCGACTTCCAGGTCTCTACAGGTAACTGGTTTGCCGGTTTTGTCAAAAGCAACGGTAATATCATTAATACGTTCTTTTAAGTCAGCCAGGTCGGTGGCAACCGCCAAAATTGCCATGAGCTCGGAACCGACGGCAATGCCGAATTTGGACTGCATGGTAAACCCGTCAAAGCGGCCGCCCATACCGATCACGATGTTTCTTAATGCCTGTGCACAGAAGTCGATAATCCATCCGAACTCCACGCGGGTGGGGTCGATGTCAAGACGGCGCATGCCGGTGAGGCGAGCGAGTTGCTCATCATTGTAGTTTCTTTCATGCTGCATCCGGGAAGTCATTGCCACCATGCCCAGGTTATGGGCGTTCATAATGTCATTAATATCACCGGTCAGGCCCAGGGAGAACTCGGTCATGGGGATCAGCAGGGAGTTCCCGCCGCCGGCTGCCGTTCCTTTAACGTTCATTGTCGGTCCGCCGGAAGGTTGACGCAGGGCGCCGCCAACGTTTTTACCGCGCTTGCCGAGGCCTTCCATCAGTCCCACGGATGTGGTGCTTTTGCCTTCGCCCAGGGGAGTCGGTGTAATCGCGGTGACTTCAATGTATTTTCCGTCGGGTTCATTTTTGAGACGATCAATTACCTTGAGAAAATCAATTTTTGAAAGTCGTCCCATGGGCAGCATTTCCTGGGCTTCAAGGCCCAGTTTTTCTTTCCACTGATCAGGGGTGGGCATATTTTTTTCTGCTTCGTCGGAAATTTGCCAATCTTGCATGTTTACTGCATCAAAAGCCATTTTTTTTCATCTCCTTTACTTAGGGTTAATCCATTAAGCTCTAATATTATTGGATAGTTATATATACATAATTCAAACTTTTTTTCATATCATGTAAAATTTGGTTTGACAAGAGCAATATGAGTTTATGCTTATTTTCTTTGCCATCATCCCTGCAACTGGTTTAACCGGTGATAAAATCCTTTTTGTGTCATCAGTTTTTCATGCGTTCCGGTTTCAATAATTTTGCCGCTGTGAATGACCATGATCCGGTCGGCACCCCGGACGGTACTCAGGCGGTGGGCGATGACGATGGCAGTCCTGTTTCTCATCAAATTGGCCAGGGCATCTGAAATTTTTTTCTCGGTTTCCGAATCCACGTATGATGTTGCTTCATCAAAAATAATCAGGTCCGGATCATGGGCCAGCGCCCGGGCAATGGATATTAGCTGCCGTTCACCGCTTGACAGCGACGAGCCGCTTTCGGTCATTCTCGTATCAATTCCGTGGGGCAGGTTATCGATAAAACGTTTACAATAGGACGCTTCCAAAATGTTATTAATATAATTGATGTCATTGATTTTTCGGTCATGGACAGAGCCTGTTTGGGTGAAAATATTGTTTCTGATACTGTCTGAGAATATATACGGATCCTGCGTAACAACAGCCACTTTAGATCTTAAATCAGAAGTTTTAAACTGCCGGATATCGACGCCATTGATGATGATGGAGCCTGCGTCCGGATCATAGAAGCGGGTGATCAGGTTGACGATAGACGTTTTTCCGGCACCGGTCGGGCCGACAATGGCAATTGTTTCACCGGACCGGATCTCAAAAGAAACATCATTTAATACACTTTCTCCTTGAACATATGAAAAAGAAACATGATTGAAACCCAGTGATTTTATCCTGGCGGGTAGCTGGGCCAGTTTTTCTTCACCGGCTTCCGGGAGCATGTCGCGGTCTTCCAGGATTAAAAACATTCTTTCTGCCGATGACAACGCATTGAGTGTAATATTGTATTTTTCAGCAATGTCTCTGATCGGTCGAAAAAACATTTTAATATAGGAAATGAATACCACCAGCGTTCCCAGTGAAACCCGATGGGCAATAATACTTTTTCCGCCATAAAAAATAACGATGGCCAGCGCAACAGAACTCATCATTTCGATGAGCGGCATAAATAAGGCAAAAACCGTGATTTGCTGCATGCCGGCCCGAAAGTGGTCATTGTTTATTTTTTTAAATTTTTTATAATTGGCATTTTCCTGGGCAAAAAGTTGAATAACCTGCATTCCGCCAATGGTTTCTGAAAATTTGCTATTGATTTCCGCTACCTTGATGCGAAGGGTCCGAAACGCCTGACGGGCGGAATGGGAAAATTTGTATGCCGCATAAAAGACAAAGGGGAAGACCGTGTAAACAACGAGTGATAACTGCCAGTCAATTGAAAACAGAACAACCGTGATGCCGATTAACATAAAAATATCTTTTACAACAAAGATCAGAACAGATGTGAACATTTCGTGCATGTTCTGGGTGTCGTTGGTCACACGGGTCACCAGTCTGCCCACCGGATTTTTTGTGAAAAAATGAATCGACAGACCCTGAATATGAGAAAATACTTTGATCCTCAGGTCATGCATTATTTTCTGACCGGCCACCTCCATGAGTATCATTTTGATAAAATTTAAGAAGAAACTGATAACCACAATGATAAGAAGCCAGGTCGCAGCGTAAGTTACACCGGTTAAATCATTTTTTCGAAGTTTTAAAATGGTATTTTGCGGCAGTTCGGGTAATTTCTCATAAGCAATGATGGCAGTGTCTTTACCTGTCTGGAAAAGATCCGGATAGGCAGTTACAATTTTTCTGACTTCCGGATCAGACAGATCACAGCGAAGAAAGCGTTTCTGAGGCGTGCCTTTTGCCGCTTGAATCGACGTTTCCGGCACAATGTATCGGTCAATAGCAACCTTTGTGATATAGGGTATGGTCAGCTCGAGGCCGGTGATCAGAATGATCAGAATGAATGTATAGGTAAATAGAACACGGTAGGGCTTTACATAGGGGTAGAGCTTTTTTAACAGGCCGAAGTCCTGGGATTGCCCGAGCTTTTTTTCTTCAAATATTTTTTTGTTTGATTCGGTCATT
>CAZQLG010000380.1:0-3129 GCA_964594105.1 uncultured Desulfococcus sp.
GATACCTGTGAATTTATTCAATCCCGTTCCAATGAGTACATTGAATTCAATCTGGTGTTAAGCACATTTTTTGATAATTATCGGGACTTGATTTTTTTTGGGTCTCAGCGGAAGTGTCGTCTGGGGAAAGATCTATGACTGCAATTGAAAACGATGCAACCAGCAAACAGCTATTCAAAGAAATAGAAAAACGAAAACAGGCAGAAACAGCTGTAATGGAAAGTGAAAAATGTTTCCGGACAATGGTTGAGCAAGCCAGAGATGCGGTTTTTTTACATGATGCAGACGGTAATTTCAGGATCGTCAACCCGGCAGCCTGTGAGCGTCTTGGCTACACAAAAGAGACGCTTTTAAATTTATCCATGAATGATGTTGACCCGGATACCGTCATGCGAAGGGATAATCATACTTTTTGGAAAAAGATGAATCATGATGAAACGGTTGTATTGGAAACCCGGCATCAGCGGAAAGATGGACGGTTTATTCCGGTAAAAGTGAGCCTGATATCAATTCAGTATAGCGGTGAGAATTTGATCTTGGCTATTGCATGGGATATGACCGAACGCAAACAAATGAATGATCAAATTCGTCAATTACAGAAAATGGAGGCAATGACGACATTAACCGCCGGGTTTGCGCATAATTTTAATAATATTCTTGCTGTGATTGTGGGGTGTACAGACCTTGCCATCGCAGGACTGCCAAAGGACAATCAGGCGATTGCACTTTTAAAAAAGGTTAAAGATGCCAGTGCCCGGGCAAAGGATATCGTCTGGCAATTGATTCGGTTCAGCCAGAAGAATGAAAACAGTCTGTTGCCTGTCCGGGTGATTCCGGTGATTGAAAAAGAAATAAAGCGCGTGAAATCTATAATTTCTGCTGAAATTAAAATTATCAAGCAGTTGCAAGAAGATTGGTATCCGTTTTTTGGCGATGTTAGCCAGTTTCAGATTTTGATGGAAAATCTCCTGACAAATGCCGTGGAATCTATAAAAAATGGCCCGGGGGTTATCGAAGTTCAGCTTGAAAAAATCTCTGGTCCGGAAGCCGCTGAGGTCGGGAATGAAAATTCCAAAAACGGAAAATTTATCCGCCTGATCATCAGGGATAATGGTCAGGGGATCGATCTGTCTCACATGGATCGGATATTTGACCCGTATTTTACCACAAAAGAATTTTCAAATGGCGCCGGTATGGGGCTATCCGTTGTGCACGGTATTGTCACAAATAATGGCGGCGCCATTAAGATTGGCAGTCGGGTTGGACGGGGGACTGAGGTTCGCATTGTTTTTCCGGCAGCAGAAGGCGTCAATGAAACAGCAAATTAATCTGTTTAAGACAATATTTTGAAGAAAATAATTCTTTGAAGAAAAGAACGCTTTGGAGAATTTTAAATCGGACGACCATCCCGGGGGCCGGGGCATCAGGCTTATAACCACATACAACTATAAACCTTACTCCTTTCCTTTGGCCACGGCCCCCTTTTTTCTTATGGAAATCGGCTTAATTTGTTTAATCACTTGAAATTTCAGTATGCTATTGATATAAATCCATCAGTTCGTATTTCTTATTAAATTAATAATCGGTTGTATTCCTCATGTTAAAAATTTTTATTATCGGCATCGGTGGTTCCATCGGCGCCATTCTGCGTTATCTGATCAGCGGGTATGTCCAGCATTTAACGAAAAGTGTCGGATTCCCTTATGGGACACTTTTTGTTAATGTTTTCGGTTGTTTTATTATTGGGATACTGTTTCACCTGTCAGATGCACATGGTGTTTTTTCTTCCCAGTCCCGGTCTCTGATTTTTATCGGTATTCTGGGCAGTTTTACGACATTTTCAACCTTTGGCAATGAGACAATGAATCTGTTCCATGAAAGTGAAAATTTACTGGCTTACGCTAACATTGTGGTCCATATTGTTTTGGGACTCGGTGCGGTTTGGCTGGGCCGGATCAGTGGATTCTTAATTTGGAGGTAATCATTGATGATTCCTGAGCAAGGATGCCTGCTGCGTATTTTTATCGGAGATATGGATAAATACAAAGGTAAGCCCCTGTATGAATTGATTGTGCTCAAAGCCCGGGAGGAGGGGCTGGCCGGTGCGACCGTATTGAGAGGTATGATGGGATTCGGTGCCAACAGCCGGGTGATTCATACATTTAAAATCCGGCGGTTGTCAGAAGATTTGCCCATTATTATTGAGCTTGTGGATACCCGGGAAAAGCTGGAACGCTTCCTGGAATTGATTGACGACAAGATCGATGCCGGCCTGGTGACCCTGGAAAAAGCTGAAGTTCGGTTTTATCGGAGTAAAAAGTGATGGCAAAGCCATTCATGACAAACTCGTAAAAAGTCGGATTCCAATGGCAAGGGAAAAAGTTCCACCAATCTCATAAAACTGGCAAGGCGCGCAAATCCTGAGTGATGATTCGTACTTAGCGTACTTTGAAGAAGCGAAGGATGCAGCGCAACACAGAATTTGGACTTTTTGCGAAGCCATCAAAGATTACTGGAGAAAGGGCAATAGCCCCCGGAAAAATTCTTTTGCTTCCGGTGCCGCATGTTTCATATCCCATACAAATTCCCCGATACCCAACTGGGCAAGTACATATTTGCCCAGAGCGAACTGTCCGATAGCCGCATATCCGGTTACAAACTGACCGCAGCCGAATGTGTAAGCCAGTGCCAGTTGGCCGATGGCGTAAAGCCCGGTGGATGCCTGACCCAGTCCGAAAATGAGTCCAATGGCCAGTTGCCCGATGGATATCAGGCCGGCAGATGCGTGACCGATTGCCAGGCCACCCACCGCCAATCGGCCAATGGCGATAATCCCTTTTGCGACAATCCGTTTTCCGTTTTCCGGGCATTTTCCTCGTGTGTAATGCAGCAACGGCAGGCCCATGAAACGATTATGGGATTTAAATTCTTCAAACAGATCGCCGTTGGGATAGTCAAAACGCCGCCATATACCAAAACCGGTTTCTTCGATTTTGTATGTTACATCTTCCAGCAGCATATTTCTGCCCACTGTTTTGTTCATAATTTCCTTCTACGTCAAGTGAATACCCGTTTGTTGAAATAAAAAGATGGTGCAATTATCAGTGATGTTCCGAATATTTTAAGATT
>CAZQLG010000381.1:0-3127 GCA_964594105.1 uncultured Desulfococcus sp.
CCTTCCTTAAGGTCGTCACTGTTAAAGGCTTCTGAGATTAGTGACTCTGCTTCATTAATATATTCAGGGCCGATCAGAGAATATTTGCCGATCATATTCAGGATTCTTTTGGTTCCTTTCAACGAAAGCGGTGCATTTTTTGAAATCTCCTCTGCCATCGAATAAACAGTTTTTGAAAGATTTTCTAATGGGACCATATGATCCACAAGCCCCATATTTTTAACCTCATTACCCGAATAGGTGTGCCCGGTGAAAAAAATCTCACGGGTTTTTGCCATGCCAATGACTTCAATAAACTGACTCAACCCTTCCGGGTGATAAACAAGGCCCAGTTTTACCGGGGGCATCCCCACTTTTATGTGATCCGCTCCAATTCGAATGTCACAGCACATGGCCAGATTCAAACCGGCACCAAAGCAATATCCGTTGATCATGGCAATCACCGGATAAGGGAAATTCTTTATACTGTTAAGTGCCAGCTCAAGGGGATTGCTTGTTTTTAAAAGTTCTGCCGCTTCCGGTGAAAGCTCTGTTGGAATAGCCAAAATATCATAGCCGGATGAAAACGCTTTTTCAGAATTACCCGTAATCACGACTACCCGAACCGCATCCTCATCCGCCCATTTTTGAAGAGTCAGATGCAGATCCACCAGAAGATCCGGCGACAAAGCATTTCTTCTTTGTGGTCGGTTCAGTTTTAATGTTCCCACTTTTCCATTGATCTCTTTGAGCAGCACGTCATTTCCCATAAATAATTCCTTTATTTTAACCTAAATTGACTTAGGTTTAATATTTCGAACACCCTTTTTATTTCGCCTGTCGTGCAGAATCTACGCGAACCAAAGGGCCTTTACAAGACTTGTGCCCGCCATAGATAAACGTCCACTTGAAAAGTGATTCCATTGCCTTAGGCAATTGTTCGAAATAATCAATAAACTGAATGGCTCTGCCGTATTGTTTCTGCATGGCTGTTTTATTCTGATAACCGCATCCGAGAGTGATCAGATGGATCTTCTGCTGCCGGCAGTATTCAATCCCATAGGATACATCGCAACCGAAATTAGATTCACCATCCGTAATATGAATCAGGATATTGCGTTTCACATTTGCCGGCAGCATTGTGGCTGCAACGATGATGGCCTGCCCGGACGCTGTCTGGCCGGACGGCGGCACAGAAAAAAGATGATTTTTCTGAATCAGCCGGGAAATCATGCAGATGCCGTTGACCTCAAAATACGCCCATGCCGATAATCGATTATGAAACCCTGACAACGCTTTGTGAATATTGGCCACGGTATTTTCAACCATCAGCCACTTGTTGCCGCGCATTGATCCGCTGGCATCAATCAATAGAGCAACGTTCCAGTCCAGGTTCGGTAAACGCTCTGCGGCCTTGAAGCACCTGCCGGTAACAGCCGACCGGTAAAGTCTCCGATGATCAATCTTTCCGCTGAACAACCCCCGGCTCACCAGAAAGTTCCGTTCAGCATAGTTCGAAAAAATTGCTTTCAGTCGGCCCACCATTCGCCGGTCAATCATCGGGTGTGATACAATATTAAAATCCCACCGGGACATTGGGGCAACCGTTTCATTTTCAGCCCCCACAACGGATTGAATAATCGGTGTCATATCCACCGCATCGGCAGAAAGATGCGTTTCGATTTCCTGTGCCAGAAGGGGCGTCATTTTTTTGGCACTTTTACACTGACTGACGGACGCATATTCTTTTGCTGATTGTGAAACTTCTGTGGATGGGAACCAGCATAAATGTTTATCAATGATTTTTAAGCGGAGCATCCGGCTTCCCAACTGCTGCCATTCTGCAAGATACAAATCGGCTCTTTTTTCGCATCGTTTAATAACCCGTATTGATTTTAAAGCCAAAGACCGCAAAGACAGGGTCAGAAAATTCAATTGTTCAAGAAAAAATCGATATTCGATCCGGATTTTACGATCTGAATGAATATCAAACGCCTCTGTCAGCCACTCTAGTTCAAGTTCATCCACACTCGGATGATCCGTCGGTGCAATCATTTTTCTTTCCCGATGTAATGCCTTGTCCCTGGCAACCTTAACATAAAGGCCAAACACACTTTGATCAGCTTTCTGATCAACAAATATATCCTCTCCAGTGCGGACAATTTTTTGAAAAATCACCTTTTCCAGCGGCGCCATGGCATCCATTGACGGTTCAAGAATTTTCCAGACATGATCCGTCCATTCGATGCGATGCAATGCTTCATGAACGATCAAACCGACCAGCAGATCCACCTGTTCAACGGGCAGGGGATAGACGCCCATTACCATTTCCGGTTCGATCAGAATCGCATTATCGCTTACCGTTGACATTCCGGTGTATGCAATACGACCGGCATTATCGCCTAAATGGCCAACGACTTTTCTTAACGCCCGAAGCAGATTGGCCAGTTCCACAGGCTCAACAGATGAAGTATTTTTTCGCCAGTAAGCTGATATACCGTTTCGCTTTTTTGTCAAAGATGCAAAACCATTTCCGGCTCCTTCATTAACTGGCAAAATAAATTCCGGTTGTTGAGTCGGGAGTATTTGACTGCATCTAATAGCGCTGATAACCGTTGTCCCCATGATGTTTAATTGTTCTTTTCATTTCCACGTGAAGAGACAGCAGAACAGACTCCAGCATGTCCCGGCTGATCTGAAGGCTCCCGGAAAAAGCCTGTTCAACAGTTGCTCCGACAGATATCATTTCCGCAATCATCAGCGTATGTCTAGTGGATACCACCATCGGGTCACGGGAATTATTTCGAAGCCTGGCAGCCACATTGACAATGGTTTGGGCGTTGGCTTCATCAATGCTGGTTTTTAAACAAAGCACACGGGTTTCGACCTCTGGCGGCAGGTAATCTAACAACGTCACATAAAACCGGTCCCGCAATGCGGCATCCAGCATTTCCGTGCCGATAAACTCATCCCCTTCATTTAACGTAGCAAAAAAAACCACATCATCTGCTACACGGATATGATCCAGCTCATCCGTATAGATGCTCCGATCTTCGGACAAAACAGAAAAAAGCATGTTCAGCGCCTTTGGATGTTCCGGCCGGTTGATTTCCTCAAGGTGGATAACACAGCCCGGAGTCTGGATGGC
>CAZQLG010000382.1:0-3127 GCA_964594105.1 uncultured Desulfococcus sp.
CGGAATGACCCCGGTAGCTCTTTCCGTTTTGATGATCGCGTTAAAAGCCAGGGCCAGCACTTAGGGAACTTCCAAAAATTCTGCGCAATTCTGGTATATTAATTTTTTCCACTTCCCTTAATTTTAACCTGTATTGCGGACAAAAACCTTAAACATTTCATTTAGGCATGAATTTGAAGGGGTTAGAGGATACTTGACCGATTCTGGTCCTTGACATTTTTGACTTCCGTCTTATAATTTTAATGTATTAATCAGATAGCTTAGGAAAAAATTTAAATCTAACCAAGAAGGCAGGTAATTGATAAAATGGCTCAGAAGGATTATTATAAAAGCCTGGGTGTCGGCAAAGATGCCAGTGCCGGTGATATAAAAAAAGCATACCGAAAGCTGGCATTGAAATATCATCCGGATCATGCTGCCGGGGATAAGGCAAAGGAAGACAAATTTAAGGAAATCAGCGAAGCTTATGCGGTTTTAAGTGATGCGGAAAAGCGCAAAAAATATGATACATATGGCTCTGAGGGGTTTTCCCAGAATTTTTCCCAGGAAGATATTTTCAGGGGCTCCAACATAGAGGATATTTTAAAAGAGTTTGGTTTTGGCGGGGGCTCTTTTTCCAGAGGCAGCAAGGGATGCGGCGGCGGTGGAAAACGCTTTTCATTTAATCCGGAATCCATGTTCGGTGGCGGAAGGCAGCAGCAGGCCGCACCGCCAAAAGGTTCGGATATGGAATATGAAATTTCGCTTACCCTCTCTGATATCGCCACCGGGATATCAAAAAACTTATCCTTTCAGGACCCTTCCGGCGGCACCGAATCAATCACCGTTAAAATTCCCAAAGGAATGATCTCCGGTAAAAAATTGCGCCTTGCCGGTCGCGGTCAACCCAGTCCATATGGCGGTCCCGCCGGTGATCTTTATATAAAATCGAAAATTCTGGATGATCCGGATTTTAAACTCAAAGCGTTTGATCTGTTTTTAAGCAGGGAAATAAAATTAACCGATGCATTGCTTGGCACTCAGATTTCAGTTTCAACGCTTTCCGGAAAGCAGCTCAGTTTAAAAATACCACCGGGAACAAAACATAAAAGCAAGATGCGGCTTGCCGGAAACGGCATCCCCCATATGAAAGGCGGCGGCGCCGGTGATTTGTATGTCGAACTTTATGTGATCATGCCAAAAAAATTAAATAAAAAACAAAAACAATTAATCGAAAAGCTTGCCAAAGAAGGATTATAGAACTTAATAAATGGCGATTGTGCGGTCTTGCAGGAATTTTTAAGTGACGGTCAGCGCCCGTTTTATAGAGATAAATTTTAAACAAGAGGCATCGGCGGATCTCTTTCGAGAGGTAGACATAAAAAGGCCGACACCCAGAATCAGGTCTGGGTGTCGGCCTTTTTATGTTTAAGAAGTGATGGCTTCGCAAAAAGTCGGTCGGATTAATATAAACTGGAAAATATTTATTTGATCGGGGTTAATATTCATCGATCTCAGGAATACAGTAAATTTATTGACAAAAGCGTAGATTCAATATATAACGAATTTGCTATTAATGCGGTGATGTCCATCTTTCAGGGGGACGAGGAGGTTCTATCGCGATAATTTATCATATTTATTGAGCGCTTTTGTAAAATCAATTTATAAACCACCAGCAGAAGCGATGGGTTCATAAGATATTTTTTCATTCCCCAATATTAATTTGTTATACGTGTTATAGTCTTCTTTTTACCTGTACCCGATTTTCCAGCGAATAGTGGTTTTAATACATGAACCATTAAAAATAGTACACAGCGATTTCAAAATTATATGCCTGACTTAATTACAATTCTTACAAAAGAAGAGATTGACCAGTTAATCGGGGCAATGGCAAAAAAAATTTCTGAAGACTACAAAGACAAGCGGCTTATATTAATTGGTGTACTAAAAGGGGCCTTTATATTTTTAGGAGATCTTGCAAGACGTTTAACGATTCCGGTTGAGATTGACTTTATTCAATTTTCAAGTTACGGAAATAGAGATTCGTCATCCGGTGACATTCAATTGCGAAGTGATATTTCTTCTGAGTTGAAAGGTAAAGATGTTCTGGTTGTTGAAGATATTATCGATACCGGGTTGACCATGACAAAATTTATTAAACACTTGGAAGTGTTTAATCCTAAAAGTCTTCGGGTTTGTACTTTTATTGATAAACATGAGCGCCGTGAAGTTGATTATAAAGCAGATTATGTGTGTTACTCAGTTGAAGGTGGATTTCTTGTGGGGTATGGGCTTGATTATGCGGAAAAATACAGAAATTTGCCGGCACTTTATCACCTAAATTTATAACCAGTGAGGAAATCAAATGATTATTACCTGTGAGGCTTGCGGTACAAGTTTTAAAGTTAAAACCAGCCTAATCAACGAAACAGGTTCAACAGTCAGGTGTTCTAAATGCCAGCAAGTATTTATCGCTTATCCGAATTCTTCGGAAAGTGAAAAATCAAATGATTTTTCACTAGATGAAAGCCTTGAGGCAAAAATAGAGGATGTTCTGGGCGATGAATTTGACGATGAATTCAGTGATCTGGAATCAGAAATATCACTGGAAACCGCTGAAATACCGATGGCAACTTCGGAAGAGCTGTTTGCTACCTCGGATGCCTTGTTTGATGATATGGAAGAAGGATCTGAAGGACCTGAAGAGCCTGAAGTGATGATGTCTGAATTGTTGCAGGATGATGACGATATTCTTTCTTTAGATGACCTGGCATCCGGGGTGGCGTCTGGGGCAACGGCTGAAGAAGCGCTCGATTTTGACGCTTTGTTGGAAGAAGAGGATGATTCCGAGACCTTAACTTTTAGTGATCTTGGTGCAGAGGCAACCGTAGAAGATGATTCCGAGATTTTGTCCTTTGACGATATTGATCAGGCGGATGATTCCGATGCCTTATCTTTTACAGATCTTGGTGCAGAGGCAACCGTAGAAGATGATTCCGAGATTTTGTCCTTTGACGATATTGATCAGGCGGATGATTCCGATGCCTTATCTTTTACAGATCTTGGTGCAAAGGCAACCGTAGAAGATGATTCCGAGGATTTGTCCTTTGACGATATTGATCAGGCGGATGAAGAAATTTCGCTTGAT
>CAZQLG010000383.1:0-3125 GCA_964594105.1 uncultured Desulfococcus sp.
TAGCAGGATTAAAAATCAAAACAATAAATGAACAGCTTGTGGCCGTTATTTTATACGAGCGGCATTTTATGATCCCGGGATTTGATTTAATTTCTTCATAAATTATGGAGATGATATTGTGAATATTTCAAAAAAATATCCAAACAAACGTGTTGTGATTACCGGGGCAGGCAGTGGTCTGGGCCGCACGCTTGCCCTAAAATTCGCGAGACTTGGCTGGAAAATCCTAATCAGTGATTTGTTTATAGAAAGAGCAATGGAAACAGAAGAAATGGTCAAAGAAGCCGGTGGTCAGGGGCTTTCTGTAGGGTGTGATGTCACAAAATGGGAAGACGTATTAAATCTGGCCCAAACCGCAGAAAAAGAGTGGGGCGGCGCAGACATTATCATCAACAACGCCGGTGTGCCGGGTGTCGGCATTATGGAAGATATCCCCATAGAAGACTGGCGATGGATCATTGATATAAATCTAATGGGTGTGATTTATGGATGCAAAGCATTCTTGCCGATGTTTAAGCGCCAGGGCAGTGGACATATTGTCAACACCGCTTCCGCAGCAGGCATTGTTTCTCTGGCGGAAATGGGGCCGTATAATGTAACAAAAGCAGGTGTTATCTCATTGTCTGAAACCCTGCGCATGGAGCTGGCCGGAAAAAAGATCGGTGTCACCGTGGTTTGTCCCACATTTTTCAAAACAAATTTGATGGATCAGGCCCGCTATACGGATGAAAAACAGCTTGCAAGAGCACAAGGATTCTTTAAATTTGCATTGGGAACCTCTAATAGTGTAAGCAGACATATCATGCGGTCTATAAAAAAAAACCGTCTTTACGTGGTGACCCAGATCGATGCGAAACTGTACTGGAAAATGAAAAGATACATACCTTATATATATTTTAAACTGATGGGTTTTGTCTATAGCAGCGGCCTTTTAGATAAAGTTCTGGGGGTGAAATAACGAAGCTTTGTTGTCCAGGTTAAGCTTCTTTTTTCTTAGGCATTTTTAAGGGATAGATTCAAGAATCGAAGCTTTGGAGGCGTGACTTGAATTGTAAATTGAATTTTAAATACACGAATGACATTGCTTTAGAAAGAGTCAATTTTTGGCATAAACCCCGTTTTTTTTTGAAGAATTGACTGTGAGGGGAAAGTTGAGAGAAGTTTCGATTCGACAAAGTTGAGCTTTAACACATTTCTCTATCCTGTAAATTTGTTGAATTAATATATCTGATAGGACTGCACCATGCTTGCCACATTCCTCACCTGTTATGCCCTTCATTCCTGTGCACACTCCAATAGCTATTCGGCCCTTCAGACAAAAATAAGGCAGATACAAGATATAGTGTTTTTACTCATCTCGATTTTCTGCCATTTCCAAATATCAGGAAAAATTCAGCCCTCTGTTTTGGAGTTTTGACCGACCGTAGATTAGTTATCAACACATAGCTTTTCTCAGAAGGGTCGTCATTAATACAAGGCTGTGACTGCTTGCGGAAACAAAGATAAAAAACCTTCGATTGCAAATGGCAATCGAAGGTTTTTATATGCGAGGTGTTATCATTTAAATTTAATTTAAAAACTAAATTTTCTCTCGTTTCCCCGGTCGTTCACCCGTTGGAACTCAAAAAGAAAGCACAGGGCGATATGATTATAGCGTTCGACGTTCAGCTTTTGTCTCTCTATCCCTTGAATCGTTTGAGGGGTGAGTGTAATTCAGCTATTTCCCGGTATTCTCAATTTCATCTGCAAGCCGATAATAATATGTTGCCACTGTTTTTCGCCCATGCTTTTTGCACCCGTCCGCATAAACCCGACATTTTTTCTTGAGCATATTTTCTGCTGCCTGATACTGCGATGCGGTGAGAAAATCACTTTTAAGTATTTTTTTTAAGCTATAAATTCGGTACTTATCCAGCCCGGTAGCGGCAGATAGCTGATCGTCATGCCCACCGGTTTTAACGATCAGCGGTGTTTCAATCAGGTGAACGGGATACCGGCAGGTGATCCGGAGCCACAAATCATAATCTTCACAAGCTGGCAGGGATTCATCAAACATATCGACTTTTGCAAACAGGTTTTTTCGCATCATGACGGCTGACGGGCTGATCAGGCAGAGGGCCAACGATGGTATAAAAATCATGCCGGATAGTTTTTTATGCTTTTTTTTCGGGCTGACTCTTTTGCCGTTGCGTATCCAGATTTCTTCTGTCTGGCAGATCAGCGCGTTCGGGTTTGCATTAAAAAATTCAACCTGTGCGGACAGTTTTTCGGGTTCCCAGTAATCGTCGGAATCCAGAAAGGTGATCAACGCACCGGAAGAAATCGAAAGCCCTTTATTCCGGGCAGCACTGACACCCAAATTAGGTTGCTGAACGAATTTGATGGATTTTGCATATTCTGAGACCAATGCTTCCGTGTCATCCGTGGACCCGTCGTCGACCACAATGAGCTCAAAATTTTTGTAATTCTGTTTTAGTACCGAGTCGATGGCTTTTTTCAACGTCCAAGCCCGGTTGTAGGTTGGGATGATGACACTGACAAGGGGTGTGGTCGGATTATTTGACATGATTTACCAGTCAGAAAGTATTTAGGATTATTTGTTAAATTTTTTTAAATAGATAGAAGTTAAACGGTTGATCGATCCGGCTTTTATTTAAAGGGTATCGACAGTCGATATACCCCATACTCAAGGGTTGCCTTGACTTTGGCAGCCCCTTTTTCAAATACCCGCATCATTTCCTTGTTGGCAGGAAGCACATCTGCGGTAAATCCTTGGAGTCCGCGTTCCTTGGCTGTACGCATTAGCTGTTTGTATAAAAAGGTTGCGATACCAAGGCCTTGAAATCCTTCATCCACAACAAATGCGACATCACCATACGGCCGTTTGGGATCTTTGACATATCTTGCTTCCGCAATAATCTGACCTTTGCCGGCATCTCCCACCAGGCCGACAATCGACATGACCTTACCGTAATCCACATTGACATATTCCTGCATTTTGGAATGGGTCATGGTTTTAAGGGGTGTAAAATAACGGTAATAAACTGACTCGTCGGAGAATCGATAAAACAGACGCCGCATTTCCTGTTCATCCGAGGGCTTGATCGCTCTGAACCGGACGGAAA
>CAZQLG010000384.1:0-3094 GCA_964594105.1 uncultured Desulfococcus sp.
TAAAATCCCGATACAGAGCTTGAATCCGTTTGATTTAAAAAACATGTCTACTCCTATTCATCTTTCAAGCGTTTCTTACAGGCCTCATGAATCTTTTTGATCAATTCATGGAGTTCACATGGTTTGGTTAAATAATCAAATGCGCCGATGCTCAAGCCCTCACTGGCAGCCTCCTGGGAGCCATGACCGGTGAGCATGATAACTTCCATATCAAGATCCATTTGATTAAATATTTTCAGGACTTCAATCCCGTCCATGTCCTCCATTTTAAGATCAAGAATCGCAACGTCAAAATCCTGCCCTCGTACTGCCTTAATCGCTTCACTGCCACTGAATGCTTTTGTGACATCAATATGTCTTTTCCTTAATCTATTTGCCAGAACATTGACATATCCTTCTTCATCATCAACCAGAAGAAGTTTGATACGATCTTTCCCGGATTGAGGGAGTTTTTCTTCATCGCTCATACCATTTTCCTTTCATTGTCAATAACCGCGAGTTTTCACTATTTTATCAATTCGTGCCTGATCGATCTTCTGCTTATGGGCCTGTTTTTTCTTTACAGCCTCATCCACTTTTGATAATAAAACATCAATATCGCATGGTTTCATCAGGTAATCAAAGGCCCCCTGTTTCATTCCCTCGATGGCGCTCTCCACCGTGGCATGCCCGGTAAGCATGATCACTTCCTTTAAAGGGTGTAATTTTTTAATTTCCTGTAATGTTTCAATGCCATCCATACCCGGCATTTTCACATCCAAAATAATAACATCCACAGCCATATTTTTGGCCAGTTGTTCCAGCGCCTCCTGGCCACTGTTCGCGGAGATCACCTTCAGCCCTCTCTTGTCCAGTCGCTTTGACATGGTTGCCACAAAAGGTTCTTCATCATCAACCAATAGAATAAACGTGTTATTCATAGCCATCCTCCCTTCTTATCTTTTAATTTCTTTAATATTTATAATTATATTTTTGGTAAAATCCTCTATGCTTAGATTCTATTTTTGAATCGGTATCCATATCCTGAATCGCGATCCCTGACCAACCGCACTCTGAACATCAATTTTACCACCCAATTTGCTGATAATCCCATAACAGATCGACAGGCCCAGCCCAGTACCTTTCCCCACAGGTTTGGTAGTAAAAAACGGATCAAAAATTCGTAAAAGATTTGGCTCCGGAATCCCCGGCCCATCATCTTCAACAATAATCACGATATGGTCTGCTTCCACTTCACTGATTTTTGTGGAAACACGTATTGTTCCGCCGATTTTTTCCATGGCATCTAAAGCATTATTAATCAAATTTAAGATGACCTGCTGCATTTCTGACGGTGAAATGGTTATATAAGGAAGGCTGTCATTAAAGTCTGTAATGATAGATACTTTATTGTATTTCGCCATTTGAGCGGAAAGATTGACAATCTCCTTAATAATATCATTGATCTGAACATCTTTTACCGTTGCGTCGGTCTTTCTGGCAAAACTCAGTAATTTATGAGTAATTTCCTTACATCTTTTTCCCTGGGTATTGATCTGGGCCAAAGCCCGGGTAAATTCATCCAGATTTTCGCTTGGCGCAAATTCCTCTTCCTCCAGCAAATCACCAATCCAGCCGGCTTCTTCCACCATAATTGCCACCGGGTTATTTATTTCATGGGCAATACCTGCTGCCAGTTCTCCAATGGATGCCATTTTACCGGTTTCAACGATTTGCTGGTTCATTGTTTCCTTGCCTTTATCGGCACGGCGAATCCTGAGCACCATTTTTTTTGACATAACAAATGCCATGACAACAATGGCGATACCGCCGATAATAAAAATGATCAAAGCGATATTAAACATTTGATTGAAGTCTGAGAATGCATCTGCTGTCTGCTGTTGGACAATCAGCAGCCAGTCTCCATTCTTAAGGCTTCCGACAGCATATAAGTTTTCAGTATTGGCATCATCTTTCAATCGGGTAATAAAAATATTATTTTTTTCTTTTTTTACTGAATCCCAGAAAAACTCATACCCGCTGAGGCTTGGTTTATATTCCATGCTTGGATTCGTTTGGAATTCTCCTGCTTTGTTCAGGATAAACGCGAATCCGGTTTTGCCCACCCGCAGATTCTGGACCAAAGAATTAAAAGCCATAAAATCAATGGTCGCCCGAAATAAATATTGTCCATCAGGGCCTTTTTTCTTAATCGTGACAATAAAATGCGGCAAAGCACGCAGCCCTAAAAATACATCACTGATGTATGATTGTTTTGCTGAGGCTTCCATAAACCACTGCGCATTTGTATACTCAGCGTTTTTTAGTTCATAGGGGCCGGCATAAGCCACCTGGAATCCTTTTTCGTCAACAAGACCTAAATCTACAAACAAACTCCCATAGGTACTACGAAGGTTTGCCAGTTGTTCGCGTAAAAAATCGTTATTATTGAGTCGCTCAAAGCTGTTGTTGTTTGCCAGAAACTGGATATCAGTCAGTTTCTCATTTAAAAATGAATCAATATTCTGCTTATGCTTCTGCACCAACTCACTTAAATGCGCATATGTCTTTTCCTGATAGGATTTATCAAACTGGTGCAGGAGAATACTGATGACCAGAATCATTGGTGTAAACGAGACAATGATAACCGTTAAAATCATATTTCTGGTCAATGACTGATAATATTTTTTATGTTTGTCTTTGATCATTTAACGTACCCGCAATTATTCAACTGTTATTCAAAAAGTCCAGAACCCGAATATTTCAAACAGACGTCAGGCCCTGCTGTTCCGGTTCAGGTTCAGACACATATTCCGTTGACACTAAAATACATTTCAGGATTTATGCCAAAAAATTTAATTGCCGCCAATTCAATCAATTAACAGAGAGGCTTTAAAACGAGCGCTTAGTGCTAAGCAACTTTGATATAATCTTTAATATTTGTTTTAAGCTTACGTATCAAAATCTGAACCAAAGAGAACTTTATCGATTTCCAAAATATGGATATGTATTTTTTACACATTGTAAAAAATATTGACACATCCTCCTTTGTAGAATTCATAAAAAATCAAAATAGAAACATGCCGGTTACACATTTTTTACAAATAGAAACATG
>CAZQLG010000385.1:0-1744 GCA_964594105.1 uncultured Desulfococcus sp.
TACTATAAAATAAGCTGTTTTGCAAAAATAACAATTTTGATGGCGTCGTAAAAAGTCCCATCTACTGCGTTGTAGCGGTTTTTCAGCCATTCAAGATACTACATGTATGATTTCTTGTCTGAAAAAC
This sequence comes from uncultured Desulfococcus sp., assembly GCA_964594105.1. Lineage (GTDB taxonomy): Bacteria > Desulfobacterota > Desulfobacteria > Desulfobacterales > Desulfosalsimonadaceae > SURF-3. Next base: position 128 of record CAZQLG010000385.1, read on the forward strand.
CACTACACCTTGTATATGGAACTTTTAACTTAGCCATCCTAATATTTTTTACGAGAGCATCAATTTTTTATTCTGTCAGGTGTTAAGATGTCAGATTCTAATTCGGGGCAGCTTTTATAAAACCAGGCTTACGCGAACAAAGAACGTGTGGTCAAAATAGTCATGTGCCGGGTAATTGGAATCATGCGCCGTATAAATATAAGCGCCGTTTATTGTTAACCATTTAAAAATATCAAAATTAATGGACGGAGAAACAGCAAATTCTGTATCACGTCGTTGTTTTTGATAACGCGGGATATTTACGAAAAGGTCAGGTCCAAAAGCACCGCCAATGGCATAGTCCGCCCGGCTACCCTCAAATTCATCATAAAAAAATGAAGTATCTAAATTCAGATGAATTTTGGCGGTAAGCTCCCGGCTTAACTTGAGACCCACAAAATTCGCAAGGATATAATCTGCATAAAAGTTGTTAAGGTCACCATAGTCATATCGGTGCTCAAGGACTTCGTCATATTTGCGATATGCATTGAGTGTTAAGTTGGTGCGGGAATTAATGTTATGATCAATCTGTATTTCCGCCATCCAGTTGCTTTGATTAATATCGGACGTTTTAATATCGGTGCCCGGAATAATCGACGTCGTGGTATTTGTTTTTTTACCAAATCCGCCTTTGATCTGCCCGCTGGATTTATGGGTCATCTGCCATCGTAGCCCGGCAAAATAACGATGCTCATGACTGTCTTTGTCGCTGGTGGTGTAATTGATATCGGCAAATTCATACTCAATAAATGCCGAGGTTTTGGATGTCATTTAAAAAAATAAATATGCGGCGATGGAATTGTCCATCCGGTCGGCATCTCTGTTCATGTGGTCTTTATAATCAAGATCAAAATTAGAATAATCCAGCCGCAGGCGCAATTTATTGGTGGCATCAAAGATGCCGCTAATATTAAATACGTTGGATTTGTATTTGTCGTCAACCGTGTAAGCACGTTCTGAAAATGCGTCATAGGATATCTTATACTGGTCCATGGCACGCAGAAATAGTTTGTTGCCGGAATGATAACTCACGTAAGCATCCAAGCGATGGGTTAACCGGTTGAGCGAGTCCTGGCCGGTAAATCGGCTGATATCTTCATTGTTGATGACCCCTTCACCCAGGTCTGTATCCTGATATGCCTTGATGTTTTGGTCATGATAGATTTCAAGCCGTGGGCTGTACAGAAAATACAACTGAAACGGTTTGTAGTTAATCGGGGTAAACGGGTTGATGGCCAGTCCGCCGGGGGATGCGTTGGCGGTAATAATTTCAACACTGCGTTTATCGGTTGAAGGAACTGAAACTGAAGCCCAGATGCCGGGGGTTATAAACGTTGCCCAGCATGCTTCCGGATTCCTGTCTGTTTTATACAGGTTGGTGGTAAATGATCGGGTAACGGATAAAAACCCATGAAGATAATGTTCCTTTTTTCCAAACACATCGCCGTCAATCGACCCTTTTGTTTCAACCCGTGCATAGGCGGTTTTCGAAAGGGCGATTCCGGCGAAACTGACAATGACGGTGTTGTCAATATCTCCGTCTCCGTCAATCACATTGTTGCTGTCCACGCCGTTTCC
>CAZQLG010000385.1:1844-3091 GCA_964594105.1 uncultured Desulfococcus sp.
CCACATCGCCATCGGGTCCTGCAAGGTCTCCCAAAAGCGGATCGGATATGCGAATGCCGGTCAAAGAGACATTCCCTGTATTTTTCACGGTGATGGTGTAATGGATTGTGGCCGGTGCATCAATGGATGTCGTATCCGCTTTTGTTGTGACGGTGAACATGGGCGTCGGTATGGCGGTTTTTGGGATTCTGCTCAAGCCGTTTGATTCCGTCGCCGTGTTTAAAGTGTCTTGTGGGTCGGCCGAATGGCCGATGGCGGTAACTGCATCAACTGACGGTGGCGTGGCCATGGCCCCATCAATGCAGAAAAAAAAGATACAGAAAAAAAATGCAGCCCTGAAGAAACGTATTTGAATTGATATTTTGTTGATCATAAATTTTCGGGCGTTTGTCTGTAGCTAATTCAGGTTTAAAATAGTGGTTGCATTCGAAAGCTTGTTATTCGAACTGACGATTTAAGGTCGTTTCGGACTGATGACGCCTCGACCGCCATTGTCGTCTATTGTCAGGTGATCCACGCCGATCACAATATGCGCTTCTTCGGGAAGTTCATGGCTGATATATGCGTGTCCGTATTCCGCATGCCTTGGGCACGCTTTAAATGTGGTGGCTGTTGACACATCAAGTTTTTCTGTCGCTTCGGCGATTGTTTCATTACTGGCCGAGGCCTGGCATAAATTAACCATGACATCAAATTTTGTATAGCTTTTATCCGCCAGCATGCTTTTGCAGACCGCAAGGAGGATTTTCAGGTTTTTTTGTCTGATCTCAAAATTCTCATCTTTTTGCCCCGACGTTTCCTCTTCCGCCTTAAGAAATCTGAGTTTTTTTACCAGGAATCTTAAAATCGAATCCGGGGTGTAACCATACGCCTCACCACAAATTTTGTCGGAATTAAAGATCGCTCTGGGCGGCACATTATTTTGCAATGCTTCGATGATCACCTGTTCACATGACAACTTTGTTTCAACCAAGGCATCAACAATTCGGGTATATCCGAATCCTTTTTCACTGGCTTTTACAATAATGTCAGATATCGGTACATTATTGTCATTTGTCAGAACTAAAACAGCCATTTCTAAGTCGTTTTGTTCAAAGGCTATATCAAGTAGCGGTTGCCAGTCGTCAACAGTCGCAAACGCATTGGCAGAAACCATGATGCTTAATCCCATGGTATATATTATTATTGAAAAAAATCGCCTGAACATTTGATTTTTCCTTACATATTAAATGGTAAATCCCTTACAT
>CAZQLG010000386.1:0-3088 GCA_964594105.1 uncultured Desulfococcus sp.
GAATGGGTAACGGTTGCCGCAGGCGAGGATAAATATTTCACCATCGTATTGAAACAATCTGCACCAAACAATGTAGCGGAAGGCTTTAGCCTTCCATCTTCCGCAACCGGCAAAAAAATCACCAATTCGTTGGGTATGGATTTTGTTTATATATCTCCCGATAAATTCTGGATGGGAAGCCCGCCTGATGAGTCCGATCGCGGCACGGATGAGAAGCGTCATCAGGTCAGATTGACAAAAGGGTTTTATCTTCAGACCACTGAGGTAACAGTTGGGCAGTGGCGGGAATTTGTCGAATCGGCAGGATATACCACTGAAGCCGAGCGGGGAGACGGTGCCTATGGTTATATCGACGGATCATGGAAAAAGGATTCGCGAATATACTGGGAAAAGCCAGGTTTTTTTCAGACCGATGATCATCCGGTGACCTGTGTGTCTTACAATGATGTTCTGAAGTTTATTCAATGGCTGAACGGTAAAGATAAAACCAACAAGTATCGCCTGCCCACGGAAGCCCAATGGGAGTATGCATGTAGGGCAGGGACGGATACCCCGTTTTCATTCGGGAATTGTTTGTCAACCGACCAGGCAAATTATAACGGTAATTATCCGTTCACCGGCTGCCCTAAAGGGGAATATGAAAAAAAGACGACTCCTGTTGCTTCTCTGGCAAAAAATGCCTGGGGATTGTATGACATGCATGGCAATGTGTGGGAGTGGTGTGCGGATTTTTACAGTGATTACCCGTCCGGTTCCGTGACCGATCCGACCGGGCCGTCATCCGGTGCTCACCGGGTGGATCGGGGCGGCAGCTGGAGCCGCTACGCCGGGAGCTGCCGGTCTGCCGGTCGCTCCGGGCGCTTTCCCGGCTTCCGTTACGGCTTTCTGGGCTTTCGCCTTGCCCGGCTTCCAGGTCAGTAAGGCAGGGAACAATCAGGTGAAATGGCGCAGTCGTACCGGAACAAAATGGAGCGAGGGACGAGCGTAATGTGTGCAGGTCGAATGCGACATTTCTCGACAAATACATTCTGTTAATCGTCGGGTAAGAGCCCCAATATGATAAAATTATTAAAAAATAAAATTCACCACAGAGAACACGGAGATCACAGAGAAAAAATTTAGGCAATGATGCCCCATGTCTATACAATTTAAATTTTTTATGATTCCCGCCCGGCAGGACGAGCAGGCGGAAAAAGAGATGAATATCTTTTTAAGATCCGTTCGGGTGCTCACCGTACACCATGAATTAGTGAGCCAGGGGGATAACTCTTTCTGGAGTTTCTGCGTTGAATATATGACGGAGGGGGCTCCATCCGGCACCTTAAAAACCGGTCACGATAAAAAAAATCGGGTGGACTACAAAGCGGTGCTGAGTCCCGACGATTTTGCGGTTTTTATCAAATTGCGGGAATGGCGTAAGGATATTGCGGCAAAAGAAGCGGTTCCCGTATATACCATCTTTACCAACGAGCAGCTGGCGCAAATCGCCAGAAACCGAATGGATTCTCTTTTGTTGCTAAAAAGCGTGGAAGGCGTTGGAGAAGCACGGATCAAAAAATACGGGCAGGCGGTCATCGAACTGATCCAATCAATATCGAAGAATTCATCAGAGGAACCCGAATAAGGCGAAACATATGAAGCGAATGGGAAATCTTTATCCTGAAATTAAAGACCCGGACAATCTTCGGCAGGCATTTCTGAAAGCCGTCCGGGGAAAGCGCAATCGACCGGATGTGCGTGCCTTTGCCGGGGATTTTGAAAGCCAAATTCGAAATTTGCATGATCAGCTGGATCAAATGACCCTGGATGTGGGGCATTACCGGTTTTTTCATGTATGGGACCCCAAACAGCGGATGATCTGCGCCGCGTCTTTTCCGGAACGGGTGCTGCACCATGCGCTCATGAATATCTGCGGGCCGGCGCTGGAGCGAATCTCTGTATTTGATTCTTATGCCTGCCGCAAAGGGAAAGGACTGCATAAAGCAATATTGAGAACGAAAGCATTTGCCCGCAAATATCCCTGGTATTTGAAACTCGATATCCGCAAATATTTTGATTCCATTGATCATGGTATTCTGATGAAACTGCTGGAAAAGCGATTTAAGGATAAAAATGTTTTGGAAATATTTTCTCAGATATTTAACACGTATCATACTCGGCCCGGTAAAGGACTGCCCATCGGCAATCTGGTGTCCCAGTATATGGCGAATTTTTATCTCAGCGGATTTGATCACTGGATAAAGGAAACCCTTCGTATCCCCGGTTATATTCGGTATATGGATGATTTTGTTTTATTTGGTCATGACAAAATATATCTGAAAAAGGCATTGAAAGAGGTGGAACTGTATTTGTATCGGAATCTTCAATTGGTTTTAAAAGATGATATTCAGTTGAACCGGTCCTGTTTCGGTATATCGTTTTTAGGGTTTCGGGTGTCGTCAAGTAAAATCCGGTTGGCGTCGCGAAGCAAAAAACGGTTTGTCAGAAAATTTAAAATTTATGAACAGCAATGGTTCAAGGGAAATTGGACGATGCAAGAACTTGCACGTCGTATGGAACCGCTGGTCGATTTTACAAGGCTTGCGGATTCCCATGGATTTCGCCGTAATTTAATAAAACAGTTTGGGGTGACACTCTGAAATGCTAACCGGGTGAATCGGGGCGGCAGCTGGAACAACAACGCCAGGAACTGCCGGTCTGCCAATCGCAACAGGAACAATCCCGGCAACCGAAACAGCAATCTGGGCTTTCGCCTTGCCCGGCTTCCAGCTCAACAGGACCGGTGGATGCCGGTCTGATGACCCGGGTGTCATCCTGTCCCGGCTTTTTTTTAACTCCGGGCAAATAAAAACGCAATGCCGATGCTGGTAACCGGGGCCGGATGGCGTGGTGACGGTTTCGGCATTGCCGAATAATTTTAAGTACGAACGAAGTCAATATCAAACATGACGCAAAAGGCAGGAATAAATAATGGGAATAAAAAAGAATAAATGGTTTTTTTTAATCTGGATGATGATTTTTTCAACTCCGGGCTTTGCCGAAGCACGCGGCGGCTGGGCCGTGATTGTCGGGATTGACACATACCACA
>CAZQLG010000387.1:0-3087 GCA_964594105.1 uncultured Desulfococcus sp.
TCGCTCTATCTTTTATTAAAATCGATAGCCTTCCGTCATTATTCAAGCCTTCACTATTCAACCTTCAATTATACCAGTCATCTCATACTCTACTTTTAGACATAAAAAACAAAAATTTCAAAATTTAGATACTATAATTAAAGCGTCGATTCACTCTATCTTTACATTAAATCGATCGTGCCAGGGGCACACCGCAATTTTAGGCATTTTAGCTCATTTTAGGCATTTTAGGCATTTCATCCCTCCCTGTTCAAATGCCTTTTTTCTGTTCAAACACATCCACCATTAATTCAACCCGACATTGATCAGACCGTTCCTGTCCAAAGATGGCCAGCTTCTGCATCACCACAATACGGTTCATTGTCTCAAGATCATGGAGCAAGTGATAAATGTCAACGAAATTCCCTTTAAATATGAGTTTAATAGCGTTTTTAAGATAAATTTTTTCTTCTCTAACGGGTAATGGCTGTAAACTGATCAATACGATCTTTCGTTGCTTCATCAAAGAATCAATTTGCTTTAATAATAATCCAATCTTTCCAGATTCAGGAATCCGTTCATTTAAATAGTCTAACTCTTTTTTTGTTTCAAAAAGGACCGCCTTCAATTCCTCCAAATTAGTGGCCGCCAGATTAATATCCTTGATTTTTTTGGAAAGAATGTCTTTTTCAATTCCAAACTGCCGCTTTTTTTTGTCCACATGGCTGACGGTCAGGTATCCGCATACCAGTGACGCAATAATGACGATGGCAAGGCACGCTCGATTGATATATTTTAGGCTTATGTTCATCTCAAAATTTCGGAATTTTGCAGTTGATCTGAAACTGGATAACCTTTACCAGCGCGTTTCGATCCTGGTTCGATCGCGCTATCCGGATTTCTTTGGCATATTTTAAAACAACGTTATAAAAAAAGGACTCGCTTGAAAGCTGCGTCAGAAAATTACCCAGGTCTTCATTGGACAAGGATGATCCGTAAAGTTCTATGCCGGGGAGGACTTCCACCGCTGTGTCGGCATCGATGGTAAGCTTTGTAAGCCAGGTTCGCGTATTCATAATATCCGAGAGCGTCAGAAGCAATTTTGAAACCGGCTGAATTTCGGTAAGATCTTTAAGAAAAGATTCCTGGAGACTCAGGCGTTGAATCTCCTGTTGTGTTTCTTTGATGTCCACCAGGGTCGTCCCCAGTTGCTTATGCATATCTTCAAGGGTCGTTACGGGCCGCTCTTTCGGCAGTACAACTCGAATCTGGTACAGATAGAAACCAAAAATCAGAAAAAAACAAAGGGACAAACAGCCGGCCCATAAGAAAAGATAACGGGACAGATATTTTTTATACAAAATTTGTTCCGGAATTAAATTGATTTCTCTTAAAGCCATGTCACTTTTCGCATCGCAAGACCCAACGCCAGGGCAAAGGGTGCGCCCTGGGCGGAATCATAAAAGTTGCTGTTTGCCAGAATAAATTTTCCCATGGGGTTAATGCATTTTGTGGGGATATTAAGCTTTTTTTCAATATACTGGCCCAAAAAATTAATGGCGGTTGCCTGGCCATACATGAAGATTTCTTTAAATTTAACGCTCTGGATCTCAGATCTGACATAACCGGTAATTTGATAAAACTCATGAATGAGTCCATCAACATAGGGGCTCAAAATCTGGAAAACGGTTCGGTAAATCTCCATAGCATCCTCTTTATCCTCCGTTTCAGCCAAAGATACACCGTTTCCGGCAATTATATGATGTTCATAAAGCAAGCCGTATTTTCCAAGCATTGCCAACGCCTGTTCGCGGTTGCCCGAAATCTCAAGGCTGGTCTCCAGGCGGTTCAAAAGATGGTGTACCCCCCAGGGCGTATGCCGCTGGGCCAGAATGTTGTTTTGGGTAACAACGGCAATCATGGTTTGCTTGTACCCGATATTGCATAAAATAAGTGGATCCTCTGTCATGGAATACAGATAATGATGCAACCGCAGCAGAGAAGAAAGATTAAAATCTATGGCCTCCACGTCAAGGCCTGCCCGTTTTACCTGATGGATATACTGTTTAATTTTATCCCTGTGAACTGCAACGATCATGGCCTTGAATTTTTTTCCCCTTCCCGATGAAATATCTAGGATGGAAGGATAGTCAATGACCGCTTCTTCCAATGGAAAGGAAAGGTGCCTTCTGCATTCCTGGACCATTGCATTTTCCATAGACTCATCATCTTTGATATCAAACGTAATGGGAAAACTATAAACATGCCGGGCGGGAAGATGAATGGATACGCATTTTCCCCTAAATCTTCTGTTTTTTGCAATCTCCTTCAGTACGGGGTACAGGGCATCATCCGGCCCGGCCTCATTGGTTAGCCCGTGGTTCAATTCCCGATAGAACAGTTCCCGTACCGATATTCCCTGCCGGGTTTTTTTAAACTGTGCGGCGTAAATAGTTTGATCGGTAATATCTATGCCGATGGGGTATCTGTTTTTGGAGTTAAACATTATTTAAGAAAATTTTAAAAAAAACTACCCTGCTAAATCTTAAATTCATTTAACCTAGGGTACCTGGGGTTAAGGTTTGGATCATTTTTTTACCCGTGGCAGTTACGGTTGTATGGCGTTTGATCTAAGTTTGGAATTTAATAACAGAAATGAATCGGGTTGTAAAGACAAAAACACAACAAGCGGTATAATTTTAGTTATCTGAATACAATATATTGTGAGTGATGGGAAGGCGCTGGATTCCAACTGTTAAAGGCCTGGTGCCATTGGGAAAATGGCCTGATGGCAGTTTATAAACGATTGTGGCCTTTGGGGACCGGCACTATGCTAAAATTTCAAACGGGTATCCATGCGATACTTTATCTTTTAGTAACGTACATATTCATATCCGCCCGCTTCACAAACGCCTCTTTTTTTTCTCCCGGCATATATTCGGCAATCCCGATACTGACCGTTATAAATACCGCTTTGTCCGGAGTGGGTAAAAATTTTTGTGCTTTGATAATTTTTTTAATCCTTTCCGCGACGATGGTCGCACCCTGCTCTCGGGTTTCGGGCAAGATTCCCAAAAACTCATCCCCGCCATAGCGATAGGCCGAGTC
>CAZQLG010000388.1:0-3051 GCA_964594105.1 uncultured Desulfococcus sp.
CAACCGCATCCTGAGGTATCTGGTATTCAACATTTTTTTCATTTTTTGCCCTTGCATCAGCCTCCTGCTTCATATCAGATACAAAGCTCGGCCATGGCCCGCTTTCAAGCTGATCCAGCAAGGGGGTCTCATGTTTTGCCATTGTTTACCTCCCTATTTGTTAAAATTTATCCACACACTCAACCAATTTCGATAACAAACTAATTCTTTACCAAAATATTTTTTTATTTCAATTATTAAAAAGTTATTTTTATAAAATTTTATACCAAAGTGTCAATAAAAAAAGTTTAAATTATTTATTTACGATGCTGATTAACCTCGGCTAAAATCTCTGAAGGCACCTCATACCCCAGCTGTTTTGCCGTATCACAATGCTTTACCGCAAGATCAGATTCCCCTTTATCAAGATAATTGATGGCCAGGTTGTTATGCGCAACAGCGAAATTCGGTTCAATTTCCAATGCCTTTTTATTGATTTCAATACTTTTATCAACCCACCCTTTACGAAAGTATGCATTTGCTAGGGTTGTGTATGCCTGGATAAATATGGGATTGAACTTTACCGCCTTTTCCAGGGCGGTGATGGCCTCATCAACATTCCCTTTCTGAAGCTGAACAAACCCGATGTTTCCGTACCCTTCGGCGAACCTGGGCCGTGACTTGGTGCTTTCCTGGCTACAGGCCAGACAGCCATCCAGGTCTCCCCGCTTCAGGCAAATACCGCCCAGTTGGACGTAAGCTTCGGCAAGGCCCGGACTATACCTGACAGCCGCTTTAAATTCCTTTTCAGCCTCATCCAGCTGCCTTGCATTTAGCAGGGCGGTGGCCAGGTTATAATGGGTGGTCCCGCATTCCGGATTTGACATCAGGGCAAACCGCGCCTGGACAATATATTCTTCGATGGTCTTTTCTTCCGACATGATTAACTTCCTTTATTACAAATAACTCACTCAAAAATAACTGTTACCTTTTAAATGGTTATGAACCGTTAACGCCCGCCTGAACCCCTTCCGAAGACATCCCTTCCTGCAAGCGGATTATAGAGCTTTATAATTGCAAATTTCATAACATCCAGGGACTTCATTTCCAATATAATATCCATTAAGATGTTATTGCCTTCTTCCGGAAGTACGCAAGCATTGCTCTCATCAAAGGTTAAACCCTCAAACCCTTTTATTAATTTCTTTTTGTCCTTCTTGGTCATGCCCACCTGAACCGACTTTTTTCCATCGATTTCCATAATCTGGCCGGCCAATCCAGCCGCTTCAATTTTTTCTAATTTTTCAGCATCCAAAAATAAATTGATATAAAAATCCGACATAATAATACCTCCTTTTATAGATAAAATTGTTATTTGTTATAATAATATTTGTTACATATGCGATCATCAGGAGCTTATTGCATATGTATTTATTTATTTTCACCTCACAAACTAAACTAATTTGTATAAATAATGAGGAGACGTATTGTCAAGCAAAAACGGGATATGATTGACAATACCCCGGGCATAAGCAATGCATACCACTGCCGATAAAAGCGATTGTTCCATCCCACGAAAAAATTGATTTTTGATTGACAATGGTCTCTAATTTTTTATAATTTATGGGAATTCTGATTTTTTATAAAGCCATTATTTGCAATGAATTTTTGTAATACAATTGAGGAGGTTTTATGCGTACTGGATGTTATACAGCGATCATTACACCCTTTACAAGTACTTCCGTTGATTATGACGGTCTTGAACAACTGGTCCAATTTCAAATCCAAAACAACATCACCGGAATTTTAGCTGTCGGCACCACTGGTGAAAGCCCAACACTGAACTGGGATGAACACAACCGGGTCATTGTCGAAGTCGCTAAAAATTCAAAAAACAACTGTTCCTGCATCGCAGGAACCGGCAGCAATAATACCAGTGAAACCCTTTTAGCAACTGAACATGCAGTGGATGCTGGCGTGGATGCGGTTCTTCTTGTGGACCCATACTATAACGGGCCGAGCTCTATGGAAATCCGCAAAGAGTATGTTGAACCGGTTGCCCGAAAGTTTCCGTCAATCCAGGTTATTCCATACGTCATTCCGGGAAGAACCGGTGCGCAATTGCTGCCTGAAGACCTGGCCATACTGGCTCAGAATTTTGAAAACGTCAGGACCGTCAAAGAAGCCACCGGTGACCTGGAGAACATGAAACAGACCCGAAAATGCTGCGGCGCTGATTACATGATCCTGTCCGGTGACGACGGATTAACTTTTGATATAATGGCCGATCCTGACATCCATGCAACTGGTGCGATATCCGTTATATCCAACATCGCCCCCAAAGCATTAACCGAAATGATAAATTTTTTAAATCAGGGAAAAGCTGCTGAAGCAAAAGAGATCTTCACGGCACTGGCTCCGCTGTTTGATCTGGTAACGGTGAAAACCATGGAAAAAACAACATTCGGCGACGTCACCTGCCGGGCCAGAAATCCACTGGCAGTAAAAACGCTAATGAATATTCTCGGTATGCCGTCCGGTCCGTGCCGCCGGCCTTTGGGCAAAATGACCCGAAACGGCATTGAAAAGGTATTGTCCGTGGTGCGACAGGTTCAGGCCGCTAATCCGGAAATACTGGCCCCGGCGGCGGCATTTTTCAATGTCGACATTGATGAACGGATTAATACGCCCAAGTATTGGGATAGTTTGTCATATCAATCTTATTAAGCCGACGATTTCCAATTTCACCGCACCTACTGCGTCAAATGCTGCCCCGCATAGCGGACTATTGCGGGGCAGCATTTTCCTTGTATCCGTTTTTATTTCTGGGGCAAACTTGGCAATCACTCAAAATCAAATAAAATTTCAATTCAGATACCAACCAAAAACCCGGAAGCCGCTAAATGCGACTTCCGGGTTTTTATTCATATATTTTTAATAGGTTTTCAATCGAAAACTATTCTTCTTCAGCCTTTTCCTGCCGCTGCTGAGCAGCTGTTTCATTCAGCTTGAATTCACCTTCCTTGAACAACAGCCATTTGAGCCATTTAAAAGAGAAGCTCAGAAGTGCGA
>CAZQLG010000389.1:0-3040 GCA_964594105.1 uncultured Desulfococcus sp.
TGTATCGATTCATTTTGGGGTTTTTTCTAACGATTTTGTTTGCGATGCCGGTTCAGGCATCAGATCACGATGACTATGTGTCGGGTTCGTATACGGATGCCCGGTCGGTAACGGAAGATTGTATCTCATGCCACCAGGAACAGGGCGCTGATTTTATGAAAACCGCCCACTGGCTGTGGAAGGGTCCTACCCCGTCCGTTGTGGGGCATGAAAATGATACAGAGATCGGCAAAGAGAACTTAATCAATAATTACTGAATCAGCATCGCATCAAACGAGTGCAGTTGCACTAAATGTCATGCAGGATATGGATGGAAAGATGAATCATTTGATTTTACGGATATGTCTTCGGTGGATTGTCTGGTGTGCCATGATACCACGGGCACTTATTCCAAAAAAGGCAATATCTGCGGATATCCCAATAAGGACGTGGATCTGGCGGTGGTTGCCAAAAATGTCGGAACCCCCGGCCGTTCAAATTGCGGGGCCTGTCACTGGTATGGCGGTGCCGGAAACGGTATAAAACATGGAGATATGGATAATACCATGGCAGCTCCCGATGCTTCCCATGATGTTCATATGGGCGGTCTTGATTTTACCTGCCAGGAATGTCATGTGACGACAAACCATCGGATTGCCGGCAGCAGCACAACCTCTGCCGTCAGTGAAGGAAAGGTTTCATGCACGGATTGCCATGATGAAAAACCGCACATGACGTCGTCCCCTTTATTAACTCAATTAAATGATCACTGTGATACGATTGCCTGCCAGACCTGCCACATTCCGCAGTATGCCAAGGCGGTCCAAACGCTCACCATGTGGGACTGGTCCCAAAGCGGGGGAGAAGATGAAATTCTGGAACAGACGGAGAACCGGTTTACGCAGCTGAGCCGGAAAAAAGGACTGCTGATCAAAGAAAAAAATCTGGTGCCGACCTATGCCTGGTATAATGGTAACCATTATCGGTATTTAAAAGGAGATGCGGTGAACCTGACCGGTATTACCGACTTGAATCTGCCGGCCGGGGATATTCATGATTCAACGGCAAAGATCACACCGTATAAATTAATGAGCGGGGTGGAACCGGCAGATACTGAATACGGGTATCTGATTACGCCGAAATTGGCCGGTGACGGTTATTTTAAGAGCCTTGACTGGCAGGACGCTTCTCAAAAGGGAATGCAGGCAGCGGGTTTGGAATTCAGCGGAAAGATTTCCTTTGTTCAAACAAAGATGCACTGGCGCTTGAATCATGAGGTGGTCCCCGCGAAAAACGCTCTGTCATGCCTTGATTGTCATCATCCGGATGGCGTGATGGATTTTAAAGCGCTGGGATATGAGAAGGATCCGGCCACAAAAGAGAAGTGGTTCAAGGCCTGGAATATTTTTAAGTAGTCACTGAACGAAAATCCTGAATCAAAGCTGTCATTACGAGGAGAGAGGAACGAGCGACGAAGTAATCTCCTGCTATTAGCCTCTTACGATGAGATCGCTTCGGTCGTGCCTCCCTCGCAATGACGGGAAATTCATAGTTTGGGATTTTTTGTTCAAGCAGTAAGTAAACAGATTGGTGAAATAAGCAGGACCCGGCTTTAATCGCCGGGCGGTTTAAGAAATTGCCCCCTGGCACTGCGGAACAGAAGATCATTGTTGCCGGTGTTTTGGGAAACGGCAGCAGGATTTTATGGGAATCTTTGATGGCGGGCGGCTATATGGGCTGTGTTTAACCCAAGTTCGACAAAATTTGTCTAAAAACTGGCAAAATCAAGAGGTTTTTTATTGTAACTACTTGAAAATATTATATGCGGCATGCGAAAAAGTCAATTCAGAGTGACGACCACATTCAAAACGAAAGATGAATCTACAATAAATGTGAGAAACAGTACAACGCCTACAATAAGACAGCAGGAAATTTACGACGCGCTGGAAATAAAGAAAACCCCATTAAAAAAAATAAAAATCAGAACCCCGCTGGTAAAAAACAAAAAATGTAGTGAGGAAAAATAACATCAAAATTGTATATATTATTGATATTACTATATATTTAAAAAATAGTTGTCGAACTTGGGATAAAATGATTTTGCGGTTGTTGCCGCGACAATTCCCGCCGCGTTGCCACCGATTACCAGTACATCTATTTTTTTAATTTTTTCAGCTCCTTATATGTTTTAAGGGTTAAAGCCAAATAGCAAAATCCAGCTTGATGTGTCTTATTATTCTAAAAAATAATTTATACGCTCATGAAAAATAAATATAAACCGATAAAATCGGCAGGACAACCGAATTGTGTCCCCCAATGCGGTTGTCCTGATAAAATCGGTGATGGTAGATGTTTTTTCGTTATAGGGGAGGGGTGCAGCGTCGCATTGTTTTATTTTTGACGAATTTATACGTTGTTTTTTTCTCAATGTACCCGTTCACGGGGGTGCAACTGGTGATGCACTTTCAACCAATTAAGACCGGGACGCACTTTCATGTGCCTCTGCCAGCCTTGCTTCAACATATTTTATAGCATTTTCATCAAATTCTTCCAGGTCAAAGCAGATGGCGTCATCGCCGAGCAGTCCTTCAGGCACGTAATCACCGGCTTCATCCGGGTCGGTGATCAGTTCACCGTAAAAACAGACTGACAGCCATCGGGGAGAATCTTCAATCACATCCACCATGGTGAACAAGGATTTGTCAGTCTGGTGTTCATGTTTTGCCCGCAACGAATAGGTCAATTCCGGTCGGGGGATAAAGTCTAAAATTACCCCGGGTTTGGATTCCAGAAATTTTTTTAAACGAATAAAGATCTGTTTGTTCTGTTCCGGAGAGTCCGGCCAGTTTTCAATAAATGTTTCAAGTTCCTTTAAAACGTTGCTCATTTTTTCCCCTTTGAGATGGCTTCGTAAAACGTTCAAATCCCGTGTTGCATTTCAGCCTTCGTTACTCAACGTACATTCGTACGCATCGCTCCTCATGCTTTGTGCGCCTTGCCAATTTTATAAGAGTGGCGAAGCTTTTTTCTTTGCCATCAAATTTTGTGTTTAATCATGGTT
>CAZQLG010000390.1:0-3040 GCA_964594105.1 uncultured Desulfococcus sp.
ATTGGTCGGGGCGAGAGGATTTGAACCTCCGACTCCTTGCACCCCATGCAAGTGCGCTACCAGGCTGCGCTACGCCCCGACACGAAAAAAGTAACAATGAATTAGCACCCTGATTTTAATATGTCAAGATGTGAATGTGCCCTTTGATTAATTATGCGAGAAAACATCCGGCAAACTTTTTCATCAATCAAGGAGAGCCTTTGATCCTGATTTTTCGGGTAGCGATGGCGGCCAGCAAGTTTTCTTTCTTTGGCTAAAAAACCTACCCATGTTTGACTGTCTGCGGTAATAGAGATGCTCGCCTTGTTAATATGCCCCTGTTCGACAATTAGTTCTTTATTTTTTATAATATCAGTCCCTTTTATCGGCTCTTTCCCGGTAAAGGCCATTGGTCGGTTTCCATAGGAAACGCCCCGGAGGGGGTCAACGATCGGATTCTGGATTTACGGCATGCGACGGTTATTTTATGGGCTACATTATTTAACGGGCACCCGGTGCAAATGTCAACATCGCTTAACCGGCTACCGGCAATCATCATGACTTCCTGGAGGCGGGTAATCGGATCATTACAATTTTTAATAGGGTCCAGCCAGGTTTCTGAAACCATTTTTAAAATTTCATCCAGCACCGAATGACCGAGTGCTTTTTTATTCGGAAAATGGTGGTACAATGCGCCCCTCGTCAGCCCGGTTCCGTCCAGAATATCCGTCAGGCTTGCCGTATGAAAGCCTTTTTGTTGAATTTCTTTTAAAGCGGCCGCAAGAATGGTTTGACGGGAGCGTTCGGGATTTTTTATTTTTTTCATACCGACCCGTATGTATTTATAGATTCGGGGTGTCAGGAAAAAATTTTGAAAATCGGCCGGATTTTGCGAATTGGTGTCGGTTGACTTTTGATGGAAAATATGTGTATTTATAATAAACTCAGGGTGAAATAGCTTGTTGGCGGATTGGAATAGTCGGGTGCAATTAGCGGTGAATTATTTGAATATCACAGATGGGTTGAAGGCATACTATGCGCATGAATGAGCAGGTCGCAAAAAGTCAGAACTTAGAAAGGCCCCATCAACAAACACGTTTTATGTCTGATGATCAGCGTGATTTTGTTTTTCAGCGGCATTTACATGGTGCGTTTGTCAGAATCGCGGCTATTGTTGTTATCTGGTCGTGTCTATTAAATTTTTATCTGTTTCACATTATAGATACGGTCTCTTTTATCGGGATTAGCATTACCGGCGGGGTGGTTATTTTTTTAAATCTTCCATTTTTACTGGGTTTAAGACAAATTACCAGCCGGCGGTTCTATGAAGCTTATAACCTGTTGATTAATATTGTCGAGATTCTTGGCGATACGTTTATTATTTATTTTCTGGGGGGTATTAAGGGCTTGTACCTGCTTGGCATTTATGCCGGCCTTATTGCGTATATCGGTGTGGTGGCCCCCACTCGCTACCCGTATATCATTGCAACCCTTTGTTCCGTATTTTTCGGTGTCATGACGTTGCTGGAACATTACGGGACTGTTCCGCACATGAACAATCAATGGGGATATCACTATACTACAACAGGCGTGATTCTGATTATTTTAATTTTATCTGCAACGCTCTATGTGATGGCATTTAACTCATCGCATACTGCTGGTTTATTAAGAAAAATCAGAAAAAAGCTGTCGACACAAAATAAAAACCTGGAAAAATCCTATGAAGCGATAAATAAAAACGCAGATGAGCTACAATTGAAGAATGTCAGGCTCAATGAATCCATGGACAAACTCCGGCAGACACAGGCACAACTGGTAGAAGCTGAAAAGATGGCATCCCTCGGTGGTTTGGTGGCCGGTGTGGCTCATGAAATCAACACCCCGGTCGGGGTGGGCGTGACCGCCATTTCTTTTTTGCAGGAGAAGATCAATGATTTGACTGAACGCCAGGCCAGGAAAGATGTGGGAGTCGAAGATATTGATAAATTTTTAAAGACCGCTTCCGATGCCTCGGTAATAATTTATAAAAATCTGAATCGGGCAGCCGAGCTTGTGAAGCATTTTAAACAGGTGGCGGTTGATCAGTTTACTGAAACTCCACGTCGTTTTAATTTAAGGGAATACATAGACGGCATCTTGTTGAGTATGCGCTACCAATATAAGCGTTCCGGGCATACCCTCACGGTTAATTGCAACGAAAAGCTTGTTATTGATAGCTATCCCGGCGTGTTTTCACAGATAATCACCAACCTGGTGATGAATTCTTTGACCCACGGCCTGGACAGCATGGCGCACGGTGAAATCGTATTTGATATTTCCCAGAAGAACGGGTATCTCAATCTTCAGTACCATGATAACGGCAAAGGCATGTCTGAGGAGACCGTTAAAAGGGTATTTGATCCGTTTTATACCACTAAGCGGGGGCAGGGGGGGACCGGGCTCGGCATGCACATTGTATATAATATTGTCACCCGGACCCTTGGCGGCGTGATCCGATGCACCAGTTCGGAAGGCAATGGCGCTGTTTTTGATATCCGAATTCCGATCATAGAATATGACCATTGATTTTAAAAACTTAAAAAGTGTGAAGTGACTAAAGTGCCTGAAGTTATGGACTGCGAGAAACGCGCGATCATTTTTAATATAAAAATTGAAAATGCCGGAGGCATTAACCATATATAAGGCGTAGAGGTTTTTCAGGATTGAAATAATATATGTCGTATATTGAAAGTCTGAAAAATCACTGCAACGCAGTAGATGGGAGTTTTTACGACGCCATCAAGTCTTGACTTTCGATAAAGTATATTTATATTTCTTTTAAACAATTCAATCCGGGTGATATAGAAAACTCGGGTTGTGTATTTTTATAAAAACAAGGAGAAATTTGAGCAATGCCCATATATGAGTTTGAATGTAAAAAGTGCGGTCATCAATTTGAAAGATTAGTATTTCCTTCGGATGATAAAAATCCGGAGTGTCCCCAGTGCAGCCATAAAGAAGTCCAGAAGCTCATGTCCGCCGGATGCAATGTAACATTGAAGGTGCCGGCAGGATATAGCGG
>CAZQLG010000391.1:0-3037 GCA_964594105.1 uncultured Desulfococcus sp.
AAAAAGATAAATGGAATTGTCCCCGGAATCATCCCATCTTTTCCAAATCAGAAATGAGAATTTTTGTTCAAAATCAAGGAAACCAAGAAATTGCGCGGAGGTGTAGCTGGCTACTCCGCACAAGCAATTTCTTGAATTGATCCAGAAATTGAGTAAAATTGCAATTTCCGGATAGCCATTGAAACATGGGTTACACGATTTTCAAGTTTGCCGCATAATACAAGGAAAATGCCGTCCTCGCTATAGTTCACTATGCGGGGCTGCATTTGACGCAGTAGATGTGGTGAAATTGGAAATCGTGGGAGAAAATTAACATGCAAACGGCCGTCTCAATATCGTATCCTTTTTCCACCGGTCGTTATTTTTCTCCGGATACGCGATGTTATAGTGCAGTCCCCGGCTTTCTTTCCGGTGGGTGGCGCACCGGATGATCAATTCTGCTACCGTGGCAATGTTGCGTAATTCAATGAGATCCGGTGTGATTTTAAAGTCCCAGTAATATTCGTTAATTTCATCCCGGATCATGTCAATCCGCCGCTTGGCCCGTTCCAGTCGCTTGTCTGAACGAACAATGCCAACATAATTCCACATGAGTCGTCGCACGGCATTCCATGAGTGGGTCACCATGATGACTTCATCACTGTCAATGGCGCCTAAATCATCCCATGCCGGCAGTTGGGGGGAATCTTCAAAGGCAAAATTTTTGGCATCTTCAATGGCCTGTTCCGCTGCATTATGGGCATAAACCAGGGCTTCGAGAAGAGAGTTGCTAGCCAGGCGGTTGGCCCCGTGAAGCCCGGTGCAGGCGGTTTCACCGACCGCAAACAATCGCTGAATATTGGTTCTTCCACAGAGATCTGTGGCCACCCCGCCGCACATATAGTGGGCTGCGGGAACCACCGGTATGGGATCTTTGGTCATATCAATGCCGAATGTCAGGCATTTTGCATACAGATTGGGAAACCGGGTTTTAATGTGTTCCGCGTCTTTATGCGTGATATCAAGAAAGACGGAATCGTCGCCTCTTTTTTTCAGCTCTGAATCAATAGCCCGGGCAACCACATCCCGGCAGGCCAGTTCCTTTAACGGAGAATAGTCTTCCATAAACCGTTCGCCGGCCGCATTGATCAATATGCCGCCATCACCGCGAACCGCTTCTGAAATAAGGAAATTTTTAGCATCCGGGTGATACAGGCAGGTCGGATGAAACTGTACAAATTCCAGATTGGCAACCGTGGCGCCTGTTCGGTAGGCCATGGCAATGCCATCTCCGGTGGCAATGTCCGGATTACTTGTATAGGTATATATTTTTCCGGCTCCGCCGGTGGCAAGCAGGATCGTTCGGGCGCAGAATGTATGAATTTTACTGGTATTCCGGTCCAGAACATACGCACCGTAGCAGTAATCTTCATGGTTGGTGACGGTCATCCCCCGCTGCAGGCGTGTGGACTTGGTGATCAGGTCAATGGCGATATGATCCTCAAACACGGTGATGTTTTTATGGTTCATCACCTGATCGACCAACGCCTCTTCCACTGCAAGACCGGTTAAATCATCAGCGTGAACAATTCGGTTGTGGGAATGGCCGCCCTCGCGACAGAGATCCAGGTGTAGATCTGCCGGATCACCGGAGGTGTTCTTGTTCCGGTTGAATTTTACGCCTAAGTCAATCAGTTCCTGTATCCGCTTTGGTGCATTTTTTACCACCATTTCCACGACTTTTTTATCACAAATACCATCGCCGGATGCATGCGTGTCGGCAATGTGTGCTTCAAAAGAGTCGGTTTCGGCAATAACTGCTGCAATACCTCCTTGGGCATTGGCTGTGTTGCTTTCTGCGATGTTGCGTTTGGTGATAATTATGACGGTGCCGTGGTCTGCCACTTTTAAAGCAAACAGCAGGCCGGCAACGCCGCTGCCAATTACTAAAAAATCTGATTCGTGTTCCATTTTATACTAATCCTGCGTTTGGTGTCATAAGAGAGGCGTCCGTTTCCGTTTTGTCCGGTGACCTAAAATAAATCCGAGGAGAAGGATTCCGGCACCGGTCAAAGACCATTTAATGGCAACGGAAATATACTGATCATCTATTTTGTCTTCCAGTGATCGTAATCGGACATCCTTGTCGGTTTTTTCCTTGACGATCGTATCATATTTTTCTTTTAAGATGAGATATTCACTGGCATCGGCTTTTAAATTATTAAATGATTTTTCCATGGTGTCTATTTGGATACTGTTCTCATTCAGGCGGGTTGTCAGGTTGATATTTTTTTCTTTTAATTTTCGGTTTTCAAGTGCTGAAATCTCAAACTGTTCCTGGAGTGTTTCCATCTGAATTTTTAAGTCTTCGATTTTGACATTCGCGGGTTTCTCTTCAGTCAAATACCTGGAAGCCACCCAGCCTTTGTTGCCATTCATTGTGCCGATTTTAGTCCACTCATTGACAATCGATATAACCGTCACTTTTTCTCCCGGGTCCAATGTTGTAATGACCCGATATTTAACTCCCTTACCGGATCTGAGATTCAATTTGTTAATATCTCCGACATACATGTCTTCCGCCAGGCAGGGGGTTGAATAACTGAGGGATAATATAAAAGCGAGCATCAACATTACTAAATAGTGGCCGACCGAAAACCGCCAATTTTTCCAATTTCCGGTTTTTATTTGGGGTTGGGCTCGTATTTTAAACCTCAAAATACTCCATGTATTCCTCCGGTTAAAATCTTTGCCCGTCTTGAACTTGAAAAAATTTTCTGGTTTTCGTTCAAGCACTAAATAATTTTTCATTTTAAAAACTCCGGTACAATTGAATTCTCAGGCGCGCTATTTGTGATACAAATATCTAAAATAATTGAATGAATTTAAATTATTATAAAACAATATATTAAATATCGGAGACATTCAAGGTTAAAATAAGGTTATTAGACCATTGAACCCAAACGCTCAGATAATCCGGAACATCTTAATTGCGGTTTATTATTTTTTACGGCAATGGCAAGGGCTTTTTTTGTGCCCACCAGCACCACATATTTTT
>CAZQLG010000392.1:0-3026 GCA_964594105.1 uncultured Desulfococcus sp.
GAATTTGAAACTTTTTTCTTTGCCATCGGAATCCGACTTTTTGCGAGTTTGTCAAAGTTAATGATTTAATTGTTCTGTTACTGATTTTAAAAAAACACCCTGCGCCCTTTCCAGGCCAATCTTTGCAAGCACCAAAACATATTGGGCTTCTGAAAGTTCGCGTTCTGAGTTCAGCAGCACCGTATTTGAATCCATGATATCCAGGCTGTCCGCCTGACCGACTTTAAACTGAAGGGAGACCGCTTCATAATCGGCCCGGGAAAACCGGAGTTTATCTTTTAAAGCCGCAATCACGCTTTTCGCGGTAACAATCATCAGATATGCCTGCTCAACCGCTAAGGCGACTTCCTTGGTTTTTGCCTGCAGCTGAAGTTGCGCACTCCGCTGCCTGGCCTTTTCCTGACTGACGCTTGCACTTCTAAATCCCCAGTCAAACAGAACCAGGTTCAAACTGGCGGCACCGTATAGGGTGTTCTTTTCCGTCAGGTAGGACGGATCCGAATCCTGCCGTTTATAACCGGCCTCAAGTGACAGCGTCGGCCAATATTCACTTTTCAGTATATCCACATTGGCGTCGGCCAGCTTAACAGCCATTTTAAGGGACTTGATATCCGGGCGCTGATCCAGAGCGGTAGTAATAAACTTGTCAAGATTCCCGTCAATTGGGGAATCAGCATCCAGATCCGGCGGGATTAGGTCATAGGTCCGGGGCAATTCAAGCAATCGGGCCAGGGAGACATAGGCAAAAACCAGAAAATTTTCAGCCTGCACCAGGTCGGATCTGGCCCCTGAGAGCTCTGCCTCGGTTCTGAGCAACGCTGTCTTGGGCACCTCTTCCAGTTTCAGCTGGGTGATTACCGCCGCTTTATATATTTTCAGCCGATTCACATTTTCATTTAAAATTTCAACCCGTTTTCGATAATTGGCGATATCATAATATGCGGAGGCTACAGTAAACAAGTATTCTTCCGAAACCGCATCCAGATCATGTTCACGCTGTTTGATGGTATCTTTTGCTGCCCCAAGTATCATGAACTCGCGACCGTTTATCGTAAACTGCTGCTGGAGTTTTACGCCATACGCATGGCCGGACTTGGGCTGGATGACACTGGCCGCATCATAGCGGACATAATCGCCATAGGCGGCAAGGGTCGGAACCAGGGTAGAAAACGCACGGTCCACGTCTTTTTTTGCAACAAATAACTGATTTTCAGCAATCTGTATAGACTCAGACTGTTTCAGCGCCTGCCGGTAGAGATCCTCCAGGGAATAGACCGGCCGATCTACCGATGCTGCATCCAATTCCCCGGCATTTAAAACAGCAGGAAAGCAGAATACCCCTAAGAGCAAAATGATGGTTCGTATTTTATTAATTGTCATTTTTCTAATCATTTAATTATTTAATAATCCAATATTTTTAGGAATGGTCAAAGGCAGGCACAGGGGCCTGACCCTACGAGGTTAACAACGCCGTCAAATCATAATAGATTGAACAAAACCCTGTATATAAAAATCAATCTGATCTTCAAATTCTGCATATTCTTCCATAATCAGATAATGCATGCAAATACCGTCCAGATAGGCCAGCAGGTTAATGGCAATTTTTGAGACATCCCTGGCAATCTCCGGCTTAAACACTTTTTTAGAAACACCATCGAGCAGTATATCCACCACCAGATTACAGAATGTGGCGCGCATATCTTTTATAATATGGCGGCGTTTAAAGAATGCACCACCCGGCATGAATGTTTGCTGGTCAATATCGGCAAACAACTTTTTGGGATCCGGCTCTTCAACATTCAGCACATCCTTGACCATTCCGATAAAGACTTTGAGACGCCTGACCGGATCATCAATATCCCTTGTTTCTTCAACCATGCGGTTGATGAGATCCATCATCCAGGCATTAATCGCGTGAACAAAAATATCTTCTTTTGACGGGAAATATTCATACACCGTGCCTTTACCAATACCGGCGGCTTCGGCGATCTGTTCGACACTGGTCGCCGCATATCCCTTCTGAGAGAAAAGGAACAGGGCCGCAGTGGCGATTTCATTAATTTTTTCTTTTTTATCAATAAGTTTTGGAGACATTCAAAACCCTTCTTACATCATATAAATCAATAATCCGACTCAACAATAAAGCCGACCGATGATTCGGGAGGTTAAGCTATAAAAATATAAATATCAATAAAAAGAACAACCGTTCTTTTTATTGATATTCTTTATATTCAATGTTTTAAAAAAAAATAAAAAAATTATTATTTTTATATTTTTTTTACCGACTATACAGTCATTATAAAATGATGCAAGAAAACAGTTGAAAAATCTGATTATTATGCAAATATATACGAGATATATTTTATAATTTTATTAAAGGAGATAAAAATGGACCAACCCGTTCTCTTTTCCGTTGAAAACCAGACGGCAATCATCACCTTAAACCGCCCTGAAAGGCGGAACTCGATTAACCAGGCACTGCTGACCAGCCTGTATGATTCGATTGAAACAGTTACAAATGACGATAATATCCGGGCCGCCGTTATCACCGGCAACGGAAAATCTTTCTGCTCCGGTATAGATCTGGATGCCATTTTAGTTGAAAATTTATTTGATCCCAGAGGTGACGGAACGGACCTTCCGGATGTCTTTGCCGCATGCCAAAAACCAATTATCGGGGCTATTAACGGCCATGCCATTACCGGCGGATTTGAAATTGCGTTAAACTGCGATTTTTTAATCGCCTCGGAAAACGCATCCTTTGCAGACACCCATGCAAAAGTGGGAATCCATCCGGGATGGGGGATGACCCAGTTGCTCCAACGGGCTGTGGGGCGCCTGCGGGCCCGCCAAATGTCTTTTTCCTGCCAGTTTATTTCCGCACAAACCGCATATGACTGGGGACTGGTCAACGAAGTGGTTGCCCCGGACCGGCTGCTGGACCGTGCAAAAGAGATCGCAAGCCAGATTGGCGAGGTCAATCAGGACATGCTCGGCGTGGTTAAAAAACTGATCGATCACCGGGA
>CAZQLG010000393.1:0-3023 GCA_964594105.1 uncultured Desulfococcus sp.
AAATCATCAATCAGTCATTGGCGCATCTTAACACCATAATCCATGCGCACAATTGTGAAGTAATTGTGATTGATGGGAATCTGACCGGAAACACGATACAGTCAATCACCTTAAATAACGTCAAAAAAATCATCTCCTCCCAGGGACGAGGGGCGCAGATGAATGCCGGTGCCGAATGCGCATCCGGAAACATTCTACTTTTCCTTCACGCTGATACGCTGTTGCCTGAAAAAACAATCGATCATGTTATTTCAACCTGCAATGATCCGGCTGTTGCCGGTGGGGCTTTTGATCTGGGGATTGATTCGAACCGATTTCTATTCCGGATCACCGAACGGTATGCTCTTCTTCGGTCCAGAATGACGAAAATTCCTTATGGGGATCAGGCGATATTTCTCAAAAAAGAAATCTTTGACCGCATGGGCGGTTTCAACAATATCCCCATCATGGAAGATATTGATCTGATGCGACGGATCAAACATCACGGTTATAAAATACGATTTATTCCTGAACAGGTGAAAACATCCCCCCGCCGCTGGGAAAAAGAAGGGATCGTCTTTAGCACCTTCCGAAATATTCTTCTGTCAACAATGTTCTACATGGGCGTCTCTCCAAAAATTTTAAAAAAATATTATAAATAATTACGTACCGTAACCGAATCCAAAGAAATTGCAAGAGATGTGGCACGCAAACTCATAGAAGCGCGCTCCGAACGTGCAAAAGATATTAACCTTTCAGCAGTCAGAGATTCCTTTGATTACCCTAATTGTGACCGCTTAACAATGGGCCGTTTAGATTGTTCTGCCAGATTCATTTTGATTTGCTTCTTTATATGCTTTAAGCAAAGAGTTTATTCGTGTTTGATAACCTCTTCCTTGGTTTTTAAACCACGTTAGAACTTCATCATCAATTCGCAAAGTAACCTGAGTTTTTCGAGTCACCGGTTTCAGACCTTTTCTTAGAACTGCTTTTGCAAACATTTCGGGGGTAACCTCAGGATTTTCAGAAAGGTTTATGTCCTTATCACGTAGTTTATCGACACGATTCCAATCAGTCTGGGATTTGTGCGGAATATGCGTTTTCTTCATATTTTGTAGCCCTTCTTATTGAAATAATTCTTATTGAGTCATCATTTTCTGTATGCACAACCACAACGACCCTTCCATCAAGAATCCCAAATGTAATAAAACGCTCTTCTCCATAATTATATCGATCGGCTTCAATAGTAAGAGTGTAACCATCAAAAATAATAAGTGCATTGATAAAATCTATTCCATGCTTTTTTATATTTGATTTGCGTTTTATATCATCCCATTCAAAATTCATAATTATATTGTAGTTACATTTTGTCAATACGTCAAGTGCAATTATATATTAGAGACATTTTAAGGGCAAAAAATAGAAAATGGTGCCGAATTTTGATTTTAGGACAATTCATAAACAAGTAGCGATTAACCCGGAAGA
This sequence comes from uncultured Desulfococcus sp., assembly GCA_964594105.1. Lineage (GTDB taxonomy): Bacteria > Desulfobacterota > Desulfobacteria > Desulfobacterales > Desulfosalsimonadaceae > SURF-3. The sequence continues at coordinate 1,465 of CAZQLG010000393.1, forward strand.
CTTTCTAAGTAAAAAATCATCCATCCCCTATTCCACCACTTGAAACAAATACTTATTGTTCAACGAATTTTTAATACAATTGATATAAAAATTAGGTATACTGTCCCTTGATTAATTTCATTATAAAAGGAATCAATCAGTTTTCAAACCCAACTTTCCCATAAAGCAAACTCATGCCAGCCTTTTTTCGAATTTTTTGGAACAGTATTGTATCAAAAAAAACACGCCCATGATACACTTGGTAGCCTTATAAACGGTTCAACCGTTATCAGAAAGCCAGTTGAGACTTCAGCCAGTCTTTTACCTGGCCGTCAACCGGATAGACCCCTTTATTAAAACCGACATCAAGCATAAAGTGATTTTTTAAGTCTTCCGGCATATCGATCTTTGCCAGTTCAACGGCTTCTTCTGAATTCCGTTTAATCAAAAAAATAACGGGCGGATCATCCCAGGCATAAACAACGAAATAATAAGACACATCATTCTTGGATCGAATGACATAATTTCCCCGAGCCCAGTTATTTCCCCATTCCAGATACAACCTGACCGCCTCTTCCGGGGTCATATTCCAATCAATCGAATTTAACAAATCGTTATTATTTTTAAGTTCAGATAATTGCATCATAACGTATATATCCTTTCAGTGTTAGGTTCAAAATTTAATGATTATTATTTTATCTAATATGCACAGAATATGCCAGGCATCATAGATAAATAATTAACCATTTTATTAGAGAGTTAGATACCATCGAACAAAAAACCCATTGAAAGTCTTTTGATACATACGATACCACAATGTGATACACTCCCACCCCATCTCCCGGCAAATTAATCGATTCGAGAATATGCCCACATTTAAAGCAAAAAGATTAGCCATATTATCAGTTAGTTAAATAAATCCCCGGACAAATCTACCGCAATTGCCATTTGTGCTGAAAGTGGCATAAATGTTGAATTATTATAATTCATCGCTATTTGATCATTCAATGCCCGGTACGCTTTTATAATTAAAACCTATTGAATGACCGATTCTAAAAAAAACAACGTAACAAAGGGAGGATATATGCCAAAAGAAACAACCAAGACTGTTGTAAGTAAAATTCTTGAAACCAAAGATATTACCATTTGTGACGCAACAGCCCAAATGATAACTAAAGCGCGAAAAGACGGTGTTGAACTCTGTTTTGACCGGGCAGCAAACATGAAACCTTGCCCGATTGGCGCTGATTCTGCCTGCTGCAAACATTGCTCAATGGGGCCCTGCCGTTTAAACGCCCGGGACCCCTATGGAAAAGTCGGTATTTGCGGTGCGACCATTGATACCATAATGGCCAGAAATTTTGGACGGATGGTGGCAGCTGGTGCATCGGCACATACAGATCATGGAATGGCCATGCTGGATCTTTTCAGGGAGGTGGTCAATGGTAACATAAAGGACTACGAAATCAAGGATACCCAAAAATTGATCGATGTCGCAGCTTCTATTGATATCGAAACTGAAGGCCGAAGCATCCAGGATATTGCAAATGATTTGTATGCCGAACTGGAACGGACCTATA
>CAZQLG010000394.1:0-3023 GCA_964594105.1 uncultured Desulfococcus sp.
TATTCGGTTTGGGTGACTATGAAGGATCTGTTGAAATTGTAGCAAAAACCCTTTGCGGTGATATTTTGCAGACAGTTATTGAACACCCGGATCAGGCGGTTGTTTTGACCCAATAAAATACTTTCCCTGATACAAATTTTTTTCTTCCAGGGTCTTTTTGATGAGTTCAATGGTTTCTTTTTTTTTCATGGCCCACATCGGGGCAACCAGTTCTCTGGGATGAGGGTCGCTGGTCAATCGTTGAATTACCATATCTTCAGGAAGATATGTCAGCGCTTCGCACAGGGTATCAATATATTCCATTTGAGTTAGACACTTATATGTTCCCTGTTGAAAAATGGTATCCATTTGTGTTCCTTTAATCACGTACAGTAAGTGGAATTTTATACCGTCAATTCCCATTTGTGAAAGAATTTTTACGGTTTCAAGCATCTGTTTTTTTGACTCACCCGGAAGGCCGAAGATCACATGGGCGCAGATGTTGATACCTCTGTTTTGTGTCGCTTTAACCGCTTTTTCAAATGTATTAAAGTCGTGACCCCTGTTGATTCTGTCAAGCGTTGCGTCATGAGCGGACTGAAGTCCGTATTCAATCCATATCAGATATTCTTGTGCATATCCCTGCAAAAGCGTCAGGATTTCTTCACTGACACAGTCCGGCCGTGTTCCAATGGAAAGGCCGGCCACTTCTTCAATGGCCAACGCTTCATCATAGAGCTGTTTGAGCCTGTCAACCGGTGCATAAGTGTTTGTAAAGGCTTGAAAATAGGCAATAAATTTTTTGGCTTTATACCGTTTTATTACATATTTTCTGGCATTTAAAATCTGGTCGGTAACGGAGATGCCTTTTTGGAAAAAACCGGTTCCGGACCCGCTTGCATTGCAGTAAATACAGCCATTGGTGGATATCTTTCCGTCACGGTTGGGGCAGGACATTCCCGCATCTACGGTTATTTTATGTACACGATGTCCAAAAATGTTTTTAAAATAAGTATTTAAATCGTAAAATCTGTTTTTCATAATTGCGTATAGGTATTGATTCTTTTATATGGAAAAGATATTAATTCTGTTTTTAAATAGATTGCATTTTTTGGTATGCCATACCATAGGTATGGCGGTTGTCGCAATAAATACAAAGAAATAGTGAAAGTATATCTATGTCTGTTTATCCAAAAAAATATGATGTCATCGTTGTCGGGGCGGGTCATGCTGGCTGTGAAGCAGCACTGGCAGCGGCCAGGATGGGGTGCCGCGTCCTCTTGATGGCAATTGATCTTGATAAAATTGCGGCAATGCCTTGCAGTCCGTCGATAGGGGGGATGGCAAAAGGACAATTGGTCAAGGAAATTGATGCCCTTGGCGGTGAAATGGCTAAAGTAACGGATAAAACGGCGATTCATTACCGTAAATTGAACACCAAAAAAGGTCCGGCTGTACACTCTTCCCGAACCCAGAATGATAAAAATCGTTACCACATGGTGATGAAATCCGTGATTGAACAAACGCCGAACCTGGATGTGAAGCAGACGCGGGTGGATGAACTGGTTGTGGAGAACGGCCATGTCGTAGGGGTCATGGATCACACAGGATATGGCTTTGAGACAAAAACAGTGATTCTGGCCACCGGGACTTTTTTAAGCGGGTTGGTGCATATTGGCGAGAAGTCTTTTGAAGCGGGCCGTGCCGGAGAATTTGCATCTTATGCCCTTGCTGAAAATTTGAGAAATCATGGTTTTACTCTGGGTCGTCTTAAAACCGGCACGCCCCCGAGATTGCATCGGGCAAGTATCGATTTTTCAAAAATGACCCGGCAAGACAGTGATTTTCCAGCTGAGCCCTTTTCCTTTTCTTCCAACGGGTTTGAAATGTCCCATATGCCCAGTTATATTGGCCGAATTGAGAAAAAGACCATAGGCATTGTTCAGAAAAATATTAAATTATCAGCACTTTATAGCGGCCAGATAACCGGTACATCGGCACGTTACTGCCCGTCGTTTGAAGACAAAGTCATGAAGTTTCCGCACAGGGACAGTCATCAGTTGATTCTTGAACCTGAAGGGATTGATACGGATGAAATTTATGCCAGCGGTCTTGGCAACAGTCTGCCCATGGAAGTCCAGCTGGAAGTGGTTCATTCAGTGGAAGGGCTTGAGTTTGCGGAAATCATGCGGCCGGCGTACGCCATTGAATATGATTATGTGAATCCGGTGCATCTTTCGCCAAAACTGGAAACAAAAAAAATAACCGGGTTATATATGGCCGGACAGATCAACGGCACGTCCGGCTATGAGGAAGCGGCCGCCCAGGGAATGTGGGCGGGTCTCAATGCGGCGTGCAATGTTCAAAAACGCCCGGCATTTACCCTGGACCGATCCCAGGCGTATATGGGGGTGATGGTGGATGACCTGGTGACCCGAGGGACACAAGAACCCTACCGGATGTTTACATCTCGGGCGGAATACCGGCTGATGCTTCGGGAAGACAATGCGGACCTCCGGCTAACGGAGATCGGCCATGACCTGGGTCTGGTCGATGCGGATACGGTCAAAGACGTTAAAGAACGCCGGAAGCAAATTCGTGATGAAATCAACCGGGTTCGCAAAGCGGTGGCAAAGCCGGCCCCGGCGGTGAATCAATATTTGACGGATCACCATTCACGGCCTATTGACAATGGGATACATTTTGATCAGTTGCTTAAGCGGACTGAGCTGGATTATGAACTGGTGAACACGTTTGCGCCTTCGAGTACGCCTTTAGGTCAACGGGTGGTTCAGCAAGTTGAGATTGAGGTAAAGTATGAAGGCTATATCCAGAAGCAGTTAAAGGAAATCGAAAAGTTCACCGATCTTGAGGATAAAAAAATACCGGAAAGCTTCGATTTTATTGCATTGCACGGATTGTCCAATGAAATAAAGGAAAAATTGTCAGCAGTCCGTCCCCTGTCGTTGGGACAGGCATCCCGGATTGACGGAATGACCCCGGTAGCTCTTTCCGTTTTGATGATCGCGTTAAAAGCCAGGGCC
>CAZQLG010000395.1:0-3021 GCA_964594105.1 uncultured Desulfococcus sp.
ACAGAATCGCCTATGCCTTGGTAAAATGGGATACAAGACCGTTATGCTGAATCGGAAGGGCTCATGTTCGGTTCGGCTGATTTTCATCATGGCCCAGCCGAGCAGGTGGCCTGAATGGATTGATTCAATTTTGAAATATAGAATTTAACTTTTCATAGTCTCGTAAAAAGTCGAGTTCCGACGGCAAAGTATAAAAGTTCACCAATCTCATAAAATTGGCAAGGCGTGCAAATTCTGAGTGATGATTCGTACTTAGCGTACTTTGAAGAAACGAAGAATGCAGCGCAACACAGAATTTGGACTTTTTACGAAGCCGTCAATTCTGAGTCCGGAATTATTTTGTGGAGCAGTAAATGGGAACAACAACAGAAATCAATACAGACTCAATCAAATCAATTTTAAAACAAAATAAAAAACAGATAAAACTCGGTTTGGCCATGTGTGCCCATTGCAGCCTGTGCGCGGAAAGCTGTTTTTTATTTGTGTCAAATGACAATGATCCGGAATATATGCCGTCCTATAAATTTATCAATTCTATCGGCAAATTATATAAAAAAAAGGGAAAAGTCAGCAAACAGGCGCTTGAAGAAATGCGGGATCTTGTTTTTGAGAAATGCGTTTTGTGCACCCGGTGCTACTGTCCCTTTGGGATCGATATTCCCTCTCTGATTACCCTTGGCCGAAATGTGTGTCGGAGCCAGGGATTGTTTCGGGAATACGACCGGTAATTTGATGATAACAAACCGGCGGGTATGGAGATTATCAGATGCGATGTGACAGGTGTAAAGAGACTATCTCGGAAAATGAAGAAAGGATATTGCACGGGCAGACGTTGTGTGAGGATTGCTACATGGATAGCCTTTCACCCGCCAAAACGTGCGACCCATGGGCGGTATTTACCGCCAAATCATTTTCAAAAGAAGATGGGGCTGATTTTGAGATGACTGAAACCCAGTCACGGATACTCGAAATTTTGAAGGAAACCGGCGGCGCGGCGCCGGAAATTATATCCGAAAAGCTTCAAATACTACCGGTGGATCTTGAAAGAGAAATCGCAACACTCCGGCATATGGAAAAGGTAAGGGGTGAATTATGTGACGGAAAGAAAAAAATCCTTTTATGGTAATTTTTTGAGCATATGTTATATATAAATTAATAGGAAATCCATAAATCCTGGAAAACAAATCACCAGGAAAAAAGATTAAAGGAGACGACATGAAAAAAGGTGAAAAATTAGTTATTGTGGGATGCAGTGGCTCCGGCGGACCGGCGGCAATGTTGTCAAGAAAATTAATGCCGGAAATTGATATCACTGTTATTCGCAAGGAAAAATTTTTTATTGCCAGATGAGCGCTTCCTCATGTAGTGGCCGGTCTGGCTGCCAGTAATTCGATTGTAGTCCCCGACAAAATGCTTGAAGGTGCGGGCATTAATGTTGTCCAGGATGAAGTAACCAAGGTGGATGCCGCGAATAAATCTGTTGTTGTGTCAGGCGGCGAAGAATTTAAATATGACAAGCTGATTCTTGCCACAGGCGCCAGCTCGTTTATTCCGCCGATTGAGGGAAAAGACCTGGAAGGCGTCATGACATTGCGCGGGCTTGATGATGCGGAAAAAATAAAATCATATATCGCCGACAAGAACCCTAAAAATATCATATTGATCGGAGCGGGATTTATCAGCATGGAAATCGCTTCGTTGCTGGCGGAACACATGCCGGATAAATTTAATATCACCGTTATTGAACTTATGGATCGGCCGCTTCCCCTGATGCTGGACAAAGATATGTCAGATTCCGTCCGGCAATATCTTGAGGAAAAAGGGCTGACGATTTTGACCGGTGAAAAAGTCGAAAAACTGATTGGCCAGGACGGGAAAGTTACTGGTGTGACTCTGGCCTCCGGGAAAAAACTGGACGCGGAGATGGTATTTATGAACGTGGGTGTCCGGCCGAACATAGATCTTGCCACGGATATCGGACTCGATATGGCGCGATTCGGCATCAAGGTGAACCCGTTCCAGGAAACATCCGATCCGGATATTATGGCGGTAGGAGATTGCGTTGAAAAAATTAATTTTATTACCCAAAAACCGACCCCCGGCCAGCTTCGGGGGCCTGCACTATTGCAGGGACGTATTGCGGCAAAACGGCTGGCCGGATATGACATTGAATTCCCGGGTGTTATGGATGCCGGGGGGTGTAAAATGTTTGACATGACAATTACCGCTACCGGTCTGACCGAGGAAACTGCTGCCAAAGAAGGCTTTGAAACCGTTTGCGCCGTGGTTGATTCCAGAAGCAAGCACGCAATGATTCCGGGCGTGAAACCGTGGAAGCTTAAACTGGTGTTTGACAAAAAAACACAGAAACTCATCGGGGGGCAGATTGTCAGTCATGCGATTGCGCCGGCAAGAGAAATCGATGCCGTCACCGCCTTTATTCTGGGCGGGGCAACAATCCCGAGATTGACAACCTTTACATCTGCCAGTAATCCGGATATCGCTCCAGAGCCGAGCGCGGAACCGATTACTGTTGCAGCGGAGCAGGCTTTGATGAAATTAAGAAAAAGCTAACCGGATAACGCATTATGAAAAACAAACCTGCAAGTAAAAAGAATGATGCGGTATCCGTATCAGATAATAATTTGTCGCAGCCGAAACCTGGAAAATCCGGCATTCTGAAAAGATTTCTGGGCTGGATCGCCAAAGGCGCAGCAAAAACAAAAACATGCCCCACCTGACAGGTAAAGCACTGATATCCCGCCTGGCAGGCAGGGTCGGTTTTTTATATTAACAGGCGTCTGTGTAAACATGTGACATTCGCTTTTCTATCAGTTAAATTATAATAGATTCAGGCTTGTGACAATTCAGGAGCCGGAATTCAGAATGATGATACCCCATTATTCCGGGTTCCGGCTTCAGTTGTTTTGTCCGGTTGTCAGTTTCAAAATCTTTTAATGCCAAACCAGGGAGAATCATCAATGAAATTTTTAATCATCGGAGGGGATGCCGCCGGAATGA
>CAZQLG010000396.1:0-3018 GCA_964594105.1 uncultured Desulfococcus sp.
ATGTTAACAGACATTTAAAATTTTTTTTCGTATATCGGTCAGTGACGGCATCGCTCTCTTCCGGGCGGATGCCGGATAATATGACAGGTGCGCCAGGTTTGGAATTTTTTGAAATAACCGGAAATAAATTCATGATGTCCGGAAGCCTCAGGTTTGCTGTGATCAATGAAAATGTTTTATCTATTGTTTCTGATGCATTTAAAATCCGGAGTCTGTTTTTTAAACCGTTGAGGTGTGCGTTTTTTTTGGCCTCGCTGATTGAACAATTGTCTGTGTCCGCCCCGATGCCGGTTTCAATGCCGAATTTTAAGGCTGCAATGGCCAAAATGCCCGACCCGGTACCAATATCCAGAACCGATGAATGATGGAAGTTCCGGATCAGTTTCTGGTCTTTCAACGCATATTCAATTCCCTGAACCGCCAGGCGTGTGGTGGGATGCTCTCCGGATCCGAATGAAACGCCCGGGAAAATATCGATGACAATATCCGTATCGTCCGGGGTATAAGTTATATTATAAGGCTTAATGATGACTGATGATGAGATTCTCACCGGTCGATTGAATGATTTTTCAACATAGGAGTTACCAAATATATACGTATAGTCGAGTTCTCTTTCAGATATCAGTTCATTAATCGCTTTTCTGATTTCTTTTCTTTTTATGTTTAATTCTGAAAATAGAATGTTGTTGATTGAGGACGGGGTCAGTTTTTTGTTTGAATTAAAAATCAATTCCAAAATTTTTTGCTTTAATAAATCATTTTCGATCAAAATCGTACACCCCTTTTAAGCAATAGATTCATGATAGCGTAATTGTTATTTCAACATGCCTCAAATACACCCTTGCATCCTGTCATGACTGCATGTTTTCGGGTCAGCGGATACTGTCGGCAGCACTCCGGCTTGACATCCTGAATTTGGCACTCATAGCGGCCTTTGGAAACAGAAGGTATTAGCCAGGGGCATTCCGGATATAACCGGCTGGTGCCAGGTTCCTTCCAGATTTTGTAGACAGGCATTCTGGTGCCGGATTGAATGATCATTACCTTTTCTATGATATCTTTTCGGCCAAGGGCCTCCCATCGCCGATAATCCTCTTCCGTGCAGTCATTTCGGTATTCCAGCTTTCGGCAGCAGTTTCCGCATTGACGGCATTTAAAGTGTGCCATTTCGGTTTCAATCCAGATGCCCTTGCTTCCATCTTTATCATTTTGTCCGACAACGGTTTTTATCTGAAATGCCTTGCTGCAGATATCTGCTATAATAGATAATGGGTATGTTTTTTCATTTAAAGTGGTGAACAGATAATCACCAAGATCATGAACATTCATGCGCCGCACTTCGCTTTTTCGTCCCCGTGTGATTAACATACAGGCATTTTTGCCGTCCTTTATCACAATATTCCGGTTATCTGTGATTATCGGACACAGTTCCTGGAAAAGATCAAATTGTGAGTCATATTGCTTAAAGTCGATACGAATGGCATTTAGTACTTGTTTTGGTGATAGAAAAATTTTTTCATTTTCATTCATTAGCAAGAACCTGATTCAGTGAAACTACCTGGTTTTGCCCTTTGTTTTTGACCTGTAAAAGGGCATCTTTTGCCAGAAGGATGATATCTGCCGGTATTTTTTCAGCACTTGGAACCATTGTACCTGTTCCAAGACTCATGGTTAAGGCTTTACCGGTACTGGCATGTTCATGCTTTATTGCCAAGGATTCAATCGTTTCACGTATTTTTTCGGCAAGAAAGGATGCTTCCGATGCCAGTGTGTTCGGCAGAATTGCAATAAACGTCTCGTCTTTATATCGGGCAGCGAAGTCGCCAGCCCGCCGATGAGATTTATCAAATATCCGGGAAACTGTTTTAAGACATTCATCGCCCCAGGTATGACCATAGGTATTCGTGAATGCCTTAAAATTATCAATGCCTCCGATAATAACGGAAAGCGGCTTTTGGGCCCTCAGGTTTCGGTTCCATTCATTTGTTAAGACCTGGTCAAAGAGACGACGGTTGGCTAAACCAGTCAGATGGTCCTTATATATATATTCACGGGCCTCAGGGCTTTGTTTCATTATGGCAATCGTAAAGAATATGATGGCAGAAATCATTGCACCTGGAAACAGGTATTGTCCGCCGGGCATCAACGGCGGTGCCCCTGAAATACTGAGCAGATTAATCCCAAAAGTAACAAGCCCGGCGATCCATCCGGCAGTGAAAAATCCGGCATAGGCAATACCCTTTATCCGGAGGAAAACAGACACCCCGGTTAAAAGAACAGGCCCGGCCCCGATCAGCATAATGTTAAAAAACGAGGTAAACGGATTCGGATACAGGTTTAATGGAATAAAGCCGATTCCCATCCACTGCACGATGTGGATGATACTGTCAATTTCTCCTGCATAAAAGCGGATATTTAAAAATGTCCGTAAAAATTTGGCACTGGTAAAACAGAACACGCCGATCATTGTGATGAAAAGAGAGTGGTTTAAGTTTACGAATGCCGGTTTTATGAATTGCTGGTGATGTCCCTGGCATACGCTCATTAGCAGGCAAAGACAGACAAGATAAAATGAAAACCACATGGCGGAGAGATTTTTTTGCCGGATGGCAAGTGTGGCAAAATAGAGGATAAAGGCGATTGAAATTCCATAAATAATTCCGTGCATCATCGGGGAATTGAGATCCTTTTGATATTTTAAATTATTGGTAAGCATTCACAGGGCACTACATCTGTTTTGTTGCCGAGCACTTGAAGTACTGTGATCCCGTTATGCCTTAAATTACTGAATCGTCATATCGTTATTAATGAGCGTTTTTCCTCCTTTGACAACGGCTTTAATATTTTTCAGGGCCTTAATATCAGACAGGGGGTTTCCATCAATGATTGTAAAATCAGCATATTTGCCTTCCTGGATTGTCCCCAAATGATCGGCCATTCCGATTATTTGGGCGTTCACAGACGTTGCTGCTTTTAATGCCTCGCTGTTTGTAAAACCCGCATGGGTTAAATGTTCAA
>CAZQLG010000397.1:0-3018 GCA_964594105.1 uncultured Desulfococcus sp.
AGGATGCTTGTATCCATTCACAGTTATCGGTTCACAGTTCACAGTTTTTTTAATGAACTATGCAACGATTGAAGCATTTTCTGTTTTGTTAACAGTAAACCGAGAACTGCAAACCGTAAACTGTGAGTATTATTGTTTATGATTGAGATAAAAATTTCTTGATAATTTTTTTAGTGACACTTACTAACTAAGATGCTAAATTGCTGTTCATAAAATTAACACTTAACAAATTTAAATTCAAGCAAGAATAATTTTCTATTCTTATTTTTTTACAGGGGCAATGAAAAGCCTGCCCATTGTCGCAAGTGAAGGTTTGCGATTATTAAAAGGAGGATCCATAATAGGACGTAAAATCCGATCCGGCGAGCAACTCTATTTTACCAAAAAACATGATATGGTACGCAGATCGGTCCGCGATTTTGTGAATAAGGAGATAAACCCTTACCTGGATGAATGGGAAGAAAAAGGTGCCTCGCCCCTGCATGATCTGTTTAAAAAAATGGGCGATCTGGGTTTTCTGGGTATCCGATACGATCCCGAATACGGGGGAGAAGGACTGGATTACTGGCATGAACTGGTCGTAATTTTTTTTAATCTGCGAAATCTGCGGCTCAGCCTGACTTTATATATACAAAAGGAAAAAATCATGAAAAAAATATTGAATCCATAAACGGGCACATAAACCTATACAAGGAAGTTACAATGAATAATACCCAGGCAAAACGCTATCCTGAAAACAGCCCGAAGCCCCCTAAAATGCCCCCCGGCCGTATAAAAATAATCAATGCGCTGAAGGTGTTGCTGCAGAAAAAAGATTTCAATGCCATCACAACGGCCGAGATCGCCAGATCCGCCGGCGTCACCGAGGCACTTATATATAAATATTTCAAGAACAAACGCGATCTTCTCCATCAGATTCTCAGAGAATATCTCGAACAATATTGTATTAAGTTTGAACTGGATTTAAAGGGAATCAAGGGGGCCTGCAATAAAATTCGAAAATTGATTTGGGCGCACATTCATGCTTATGCCACCAACCGAGTATTTGCCAAAATTCTGTTGATCGAGGTCAGAAATTATCCGGATTATTATAAAAGTGAAACGTATGAATTCGTAAAGAAATACAGCAACATTTTGCTGGATGCCATTGAAGAGGGCGTGGCCCATGGGGAAATTCGTGACGACATATCCACCCGAATGATCCGCCAGAGCATTCTGGGCGCCATCGAACATGCCTGTCTGACGGAAATCATTTTTAACCGCGACATATTCCCGGACCAGCTCACCGATGATATCTGTGAGTTTGCCTTCAAGGGGATTGAACGTCGCTGAATGATGATTTTACTTTTTTCTCACGCAAAACTTGCTAAAAAAAAATGGCTCCTTTCCATTTCGTGTGGGTAAAATTACTAATGTGTAGGAAAAGCCCTCTGGAGGATTCTCTTGATAATTTCCAAAAACAACCTTTGATTTAAATATTGAAAATGATAAAAGCTGCTCAGCTGGTGAAACGGAACCAAGCTCTGCTGGGGAGCAACTTGGCAAGGGATAACCAGTTGGAAATAGCATTGAATAATGCAGTAGAGAGGAGGGGGTGACAGTTTGTGTCGACCCCTCCCACTCTATCAACAACTACAGGCGTTTTATTCAAGCTTTTTTGCCCATGCCTTGAAAACCCATATAAAATTGATAGAGCGAAGCGATTCCTTTTTAAAACCTGATTTGGAGCACTACATTACAATGTTTGAAACAAATATTTTCGAAGCAGCCCTTGCAGTTCAACCCCCTTGGTATGTTAAAAACGTTCAATTTGATGCGGCCTCAAAAAGGCTTGATATTTATATTGATTTCAAACGTGGTAGTACTTTCCCATCAACAAAACCAGATTATCCCGATCAATACAAAGTCAAGGACACACTGGATAAAACCTGGAGGCATCTGAACTTTTTTGAGCATGAGTGCTATCTTCACTGTAGAACCCCAAGAATTGATCGTGGAGAAAATAAAACAGAATTGATTTCACCACCCTGGGCAGGCATTAATTCTGGTTTTACATTGCTATTCGAAGCCTTGCTAATTGAACTCTGTGCCCATATGCCTGTACACTCTGTTTGCCAGATTATCAAAGAGCAAGACAATAAAATATGGCGTCTTCTCGAAAAATACGTTGATAGAGCGCTTGAAACCGAAGACTACTCTCACATTACCGCTGTTGGTATGGATGAAACCAGCAGAACCAAAGGCCACAAATACATCACGCTTTTTGTTGATATGATTAAAGGGAAAACCATTCATGTCGCCGAAGGCAAGGACCATAAGACCGTAGGCGATTTTGTTGATGTCCTTGAATCTCATAATGGAGATCGAAATCAAATAAAGGATGCAAGCTGTGACATGTCTCCGGCATTTATCAAAGGTGTTAAAAAGTTTTTGCCCGAAGCCAATATTACGTTTGATAAATTTCATATTTTAAAAATTATTAATAAAGGAGTAGATAAGGTGCGAAGAGAAGAAGTTCCAATTCATCCTATACTCACCAATGCCCGATATGTATTGTTAAAAAATGAAAAAAATATGACCAAAAGTCAAAAAGAAAAACTTGAAGAGCTCCAAATTTCAAAGTTAAATCTCAAATCAATCCGGGCATTTCATATAAGGGAAAACTTCCAGGAAATCTACAAAGCCCCCTCAGAGAAAGAGTTCGAAGCCTTGCTCAAAAAATGGTATTTCTGGGCGACTCATAGCCGCCTTGCTCCGATTATTAAAGCCGCTAAGACCATCAAAAAGCATTGGGATGGTGTTCTTGAGTGGAAAAAATCACAAATCAACAACGGTATTTTAGAGGGCCTTAATTCCATTGTCCAGGCGGCCAAAGCAAAAGCAAGGGGGTTCAAAACTTTTCAAAATTTCAGAATTGTGGTCTTTCTGCTAACAGGTGATTTGAACTTCAAAGCGTTAAACCCGCATGTGGCGATTAAGTAATAAAAATGACTTACCCACACGAAATGGAAAAGAGCC
>CAZQLG010000398.1:0-3013 GCA_964594105.1 uncultured Desulfococcus sp.
AACCTCTGGGGAATTTTATGGGCATATTGATGAATTCTTTAAAGGACATGGATGGAAAAATGTCCGACACCGAAGATTGATAAAACCGCAAACCGACCTTTATGACTTTTCATCCGATTTGTTTTCCCTCGGATATTTTTCGTGAATCCGGTTTTTAATGGCGAACCATAGATCAATGTCCTTATAGTCGTAAGCCACAATCCGGTTATGGCGGATCCAGGCAACATGAAAAGAGTTGCCGGTATAATTGCCGTTTCTGCTTTTTACATCATAGGAGATGAAGCATTCCCAGGCTGCATGTCCTTTGAAAAGCGGGATAAACGGATAATCGGCATCCAGTGTTATTTTTGACGGGGCCTTGATGATCGTCACATCTCCCAGGGTGTCGGAACTGGATAAATAATTGCTTAAATAATCCATGAGCATGGCTTCGTAGTGTTCCGGATATGGACCGCATCCTTTTTTCATCACTTCACCGGGTGGTGCCACATGGCTGCATCCGGCAACCAGAATCAGTAACAGAATGATTATTGTCAAACGCTTCATCGCATTCTCCCTCATCGTTTAATTTTTATATAAATTTGTTTTGGCAGGGGCTTTACCGGCCAGTTTCGTGCCGGCGTATACATATGAAAACCGGACGGTATGGTCGGATTCCAAGTAAACAGTATAGCGGACCGCACCGCTGATATCACTTAAGATGGTGTCAAGATCCAGAATTCCGTTGCTGTCGGTAAAGCCTTTTCGGCAGATGGTACGCTGTTTGTTTTCGATAATGACGGCTTCGCCGGCGGCCGGTTCAGGGCTGCCACAGGTGAGCAGTTCGCCGGTTTCATATTCAGCCAGCGGGTATTGCTTTTTACTGTCGTCGGCAATGGCATATGCATTGACCATATCGATCAGTCCCAGTCCGAAAAAGGGCATTTCCAGAAGGGCGGGGCCGTATCCGATTTCACGTTTCTGTGCTTTTCGATAAGCCCTTGCTTTTTCAGTGCATAGCGGAACTTTGGAAAGAACAATTTGGTTGGATCGGATTTTATACTGATACTGATATTTATTAAAATCCCCGACTGATTTTTCGCCCACAACGATTTCAGACTGCACAGGGCTCATCAATGTTAAAAAACTGGCACACCCGCTGACGCAAAAAACCATTCCCATTAATAAAAGTGATCGTATTAATTTTAAATACATAATGTTATCCTTTTTGTTATTTTTTTTCGGTCTCATCGTCCGGAGTCTTTGTTTGACGCATTATGTCTGATATGATTTATAATGCTTAAAGTGTGCCAAAATTTAATATTGTTTAATATCAGTGTGTTGAAAAAAATCAGATTTTTACTTACGCTAAAGGGTAAAAACTGATATCATATAGCGTAAGTTTTAAGAGAAAGTACCCTATAGGGTAAAAAGTGACTGAAGAACTAGCGATATAGAATGAGATCCGTTCATGAAGGTTAATAAAAATGAATTTTTCAGGCAGGCGACTTTGCGGATCTGCGGTAGTCTGAATATTGAATCCGCTCTGGATCGCTGCATTCAATATCTGGAAAATTTTTTGCCGGTGGATGCAATCAGTTTGTCTTTGTATGATCCGGCGCAGAATGTCCTGCAACGCATCGCAAAGGTTGCACGGCATTCGGAAGTGAATTTAAGTCCGGTATGGCAGTTGCCCGAAGGCGGAAAAAGCATCTGGCCGGCCAAATGGGCGCATATGGATAATATTGAAATTGTCAACCGCCCGGCATCAAGGCCTGAAGTGAGAGAAGTGTTGGAAATGCATTCCCTGTCTTTGGATGTTTCTCTGTTATTTATGCGTCTTGAACTGGAAGGGCAGCGGGTCGGATTTTTAATGTTGCAAACTTTGGGAACGGATCGTTATACCGACGCTCACAGCCGATGGATGCTGATGCTCCATGAGCCGTTTGCCATTGCCATGAAAAATGCGATGCAGCATCAGGAGCTGATCCGGCTAAAGGATATGCTGACCGAAGACAATCATTACCTTCGCAGGCAGATCCGGGATTTGTCAATTTCGGAAATTATCGGCGCTGATGAGGGGCTTAAGCATGTCATGGAAATGGTCCGGCAGGTCGCTAAACTGAACAGCCCGGTGCTGCTGTTAGGTGAGACCGGTGTGGGTAAAGGGCTGATTGCCAATGCCATTCATTATGCCTCTGCCCGGAATAACGGACCCTTTGTCAGTGTCAACTGCGGCGCGATTCCGGAAACGCTTTATGACAGTGAACTGTTTGGTCATGAAAAAGGGGCGTTTACCGGCGCGATTAACCGAAAAAAAGGTCGGTTTGAACGGGCCGGTAAAGGAACTATTTTTCTGGATGAAATCGGTGAGCTGCCGCCCCAGGCGCAAGTCCGGCTTTTGCATGTTTTCCAAGAACGGTTTATTGAGCGGGTGGGGGGAACCGCTCCGGTACCGGTGGATGTCCGGATTGTTTGTGCAACTCATCGGAATCTTGAAGAAATGATCCGGACTGGACAGTTCCGTGAAGACCTCTGGTTTCGTCTGAATGTGTTTCCCATTCAGATTCCGCCCCTGCGGCAGCGAAAAGAAGATATTTCGACCCTGGCATATTATTTTATTGAAAAAAAATCGATTGCGCTTAAACTTCAGGAAAAGCCCCGGCTGGCTCCGGGGGCCGTCGATCAGCTGACGGATTATGACTGGCCCGGAAACGTCCGGGAACTGGAAAATATAATTGAGCGGGCGATTATTCAGCAAGGCATCGGGCCGTTAAGATTTAACAGCCTGATTTTTAGAGACCCGGGGCTGAATAAAATTTTGGCAAAAGAGAACGCCGGCAACAGTTTGCTATCGCTGGATGAAATAAACACCATGCATATCCGGCAGGCGTTAACGCTTGCCAATGGGAAAATAAACGGCCCGGGCGGTGCCGCACAACTTCTGCAGATTCATCCGAATACGCTGAGAAAACGAATGGATAAATTAAACATAGCATATAAACGGAAAAAGCTTTCATGACATTGATTAAAA